>JAADIB010000437.1 GCA_013151565.1 Chlorobiota bacterium | reverse complement strand
CGGAATTTTAGTACCGCAGCGTTGTGTTTCAGAACTCCAGGGAACATTCACCGTTTTTATTGTTAACAGCGAAAATAAAATTGAACAAAGAGAGATTAAACTAGGCAGCACTATTGGTTCATTCTGGCTTGTTAATGAAGGTTTGCAAGATGGAGACAAGGTGGTTTATGAAGGACTGCAGAAAGTTAAAACCGGAATGACCGTTAATCCAACTGAAGCGAACACAAAAGATTTAAATACAACAGAAGTCGAGAATTAATATGGGTAGTTTTTTTGTAAGAAGACCGATTGTTGCAATGGTAATAGCCATTATTATTACTATTGTGGGAATAATTTCATTACTCGGTTTACCGATTGAACAATACCCCAATATTACTCCGCCGATAGTTGAGGTTCGTGCAACATACACCGGGGCTAACTCTGTTAATGTTGAACAATCCGTTGCTTCGCCGCTGGAACAAGAGATAAACGGCGTCGATAATATGATCTATATGAAATCGACAAATTCAAATGATGGAACAATGAATATTCAAGTATCGTTTGAAGTCGGAACCGATCCGGATATGAACACCGTTTTTACACAGAACAGAGTATCCGCAGCAACTGCTAAATTACCAGAAGAAGTGAAAAGACTCGGCGTTACAACAAAAAAATCACTGCCTAATATCCTAATGCTTATTACATTAACATCCGATGGAAGATATGATCAGAACTTTTTAGGCAATTATGCACTGATAAATATTAAAGATATAATTGCCCGTATTAAAGGTATCGGGCGCGTGGATGTTCTTGGCGCAAGTGATTATTCAATGCGAATTTGGATAAGACCCGATAGACTTGCACAAATGAATATTACAATACCGGAAATTATGAATGCCGTCAGGGAACAAAATGTAATTGTTCCTGGAGGAAAATTCGGAGCTGAACCTGCACCGCCGGGAACAGAATTTACTTACACAGTAAGACTGCCGGACAGACTTCAAACGGAAAAGGAGTTCGGCGAAATTGTTGTTCGTACTAATGAAAACGGCTCACAAGTTAAAGTAAAAGATATTGCAAGGGTTGAGTTGGGACTTGAAACTTATAAAGCTTTTACAAGACTTAATGGAAAACAAGCTGCTATTATTTCTATTTATCAAGCGCCCGGATCAAATGCTGTTGAATTAGCTGAACAGGTTAAAACCACCATCAATGATCTATCGCAGAAGTTTCCCGAAGGTATGAAGTATGATGTTTCGATTGACGCTACTAAACCAATAACTGCCGGTATTGAAGAAATTGTTATAACTCTTATTATCGCTTTGCTCCTTGTGGTATTAGTTGTATTTGTATTTATTCAAGATTGGCGAGCAACTTTAATTCCTACTATTGCTATTCCGGTATCATTACTTGGCGCTTTTATTCTTTTCCCGATGCTTGGTTTTACGGTAAATGTTTTGTCGTTGCTGGGTTTGGTTTTAGCCATAGGAATTGTTGTTGATGACGCTATTGTAGTTGTTGAAGCTGTGCAGGTAAATATTGCAAAAGGGATGAATTCAAAAGATGCAACTAAGTTAGCTATGCAGGAGGTAACGGCTCCGGTTATTGCAACAACGCTTGTCCTCATTGCAGTATTTGTTCCTACTGTTATGATGGCTGGAATTACCGGCAGTTTGTATCAACAGTTTGCAATTACCATTACTGTTTCTGTCATCTTTTCATCGATCAATGCACTTTCTCTTAGCCCGGCTCTTTGTTCATTATTATTGAGAGAGCCTAAACCTTACAAAGGAATTCTCGGGAAGTTTTTTGCCTGGTTTAATAAAGTGTTCGATAAATCCACAACAAAGTATATGTCTTTCACAAATGTGGTTGCCGGTAAAGTAAAACGAGGAATCCTTTTTATCATATTGATAACTGTTGGAACCGGTATTGTCGGTATGTTTTTGCCCGGCGGTTTTATTCCTGCAGAAGATATGGGATATCTCTTTGTTAACATCCAGCTTCCTGATGCGGCGTCTTTGCAAAGAACCGATGAGATTTCCAAACGAATTGAGGAAATTATTTCAAAAGTTCCCGAAGTTGAATATATAACAACTGCGGCGGGTTACAGCATGCTTTCCGGTAGTATGCTTCCAAACGGAGGATTCATTTTTCTTTCACTAACTGACTGGTCTGAAAGAGACTTAACCGCGGAGGAGGTTGTTCAAAAGCTGAACAGATTATTGTTCCAAATAAAGGGAGCACAAGTTTTTGCTTTCGGTCCGCCGGCAATTCCCGGACTCGGAAACGGTTCCGGTTTTACAATGATGCTGCTTGATAAAGGAGGCAACACCCCTGCATATTTGGCTAGGAATTCTGTTAAGTTTATGCAGGCAGCTATGAAGCGTCCCGAAATCGGTTCGATATTTACACCTTTCCGGGCAAATGTTCCGCAAAGGTATCTTAACCTAAACCGTGATAAAGCACTGAAAGCGGGAATACCGTTAAACGATATGTATACGACCATCAGCGCTTTTCTTGGCGGAGCGTACATTAATGATTTTAACCGCTTTGGAAGATTATATAAAGCATATATCCAGGCAGAACCAAGATACAGGGTAAGTGAAAAAGATATAAGTCAATTCTTTATTAAAAACAAAGAAGGACGTAGCGTTCCATTAGCTGCATTTGTTGATGTAGAGAGCATTGAAGGTCCCGATTTTACAAACAGGTTCAACCTAAACCGTGCAGTTGAATTAACCGGGGCGCCTGCAAAAGGATTTACATCCACACAAGCAATGACCGCTCTGGAAGAAGTGGCTGCTGAAGTAATGCCTCAGGATATGGATTATTCTTGGAGCAACATGTCATACCAGGAAAAGAAGGCTTCTGGCTCTGGCTCTGTTGTGTTTGTTTTTTCGCTTCTGTTCGTATTCTTGATCCTTGCTGCTCAATATGAAAGCTGGACTATCCCTATGGCAATTTTAATGGGAACTCCATTTGCAATATTCGGCGCTATGTCTTTGCTTTGGCTTGCACGCTTTTTCGATTTAAGTTACGAGAATAATATCTTCGCCCAAATATCGCTTGTAATGCTAATAGGAATGGCGGCAAAGAATGCTATTCTGATCGTTGAATTTGCAAACATAGAATTTGAGAAAGGACTTTCCCTTTTTGATGCCGCTGTGAAAGCAGCGAAACTTCGATTCCGTCCGATTCTTATGACGGCATTTTCGTTTATACTGGGTGTGTTCCCGCTTGTAGTTGCTTCAGGCGCCGGTGCAGAAGCCCGAAAAGTTATGGGAATGGCGTTGCTCGGGGGAATGACGATAGCAACAATTTTAGGCGTTTTTATGTATCCGATGTTATTTATTGCTATTGGGAAATTCTTTAAGTTTGAAGCCAAACGAGATGCGAAACTTGAATCATTAGAAGAATAAATTAGTTTAACGAATGAGTCTAAATATAAAATGAAGAAATTACTTTTACCTTTAATTGCTGTTCTGGTTATGATTTTATCAAGTTGTGCTGTTGGACCAGACTTCCAGAAACCGCAAGTTGATACTTTAGACATTTACCGCTTTGATAGTTTGAAAGTTGACTCTATTGCAAACCTAGAATGGTGGAATCTCTTTGATGACCCGATCTTGGATTCACTTGTTATTACTTCACTACGAAATAATAAGGATCTATTAATTGCTGTCAGCAGAATTGAAGAAGCCCGCGCAAATCTTGGGTTTACCAAAGCGGATATCTATCCTAAAATCGATATTCAAGCCGGAGCAACCAGAGGCGACTACGCTTTGGCGTTTAGGCTTCCGGAATTAGGGAATAATTTTAATGTTTCCGTACCCCTAAGCTGGGAAATTGATTTTTGGGGAAAGTTACGCAGGGCAAACGAATCGGCAAGAGCACAGCTTCTTGCTTCTGAATATTCATTGCGTACAGTTCAGTTGGGGTTGATCTCTGAAGTAGTTTCTGTTTATTTTCAGCTTCTGGATTATGATCAAAGATTAAAGATAGCGGAAGAAACTCTCCGGTCAAGAAATAAAAGCTTGAATATAATTCAGCAAAGATTCGACCAGGGAATTATTCCCGAAATAGATCTTAACCAAGCACAAATTCAAAAAGAGATTGCTGCCAGCGCTGTACCAATTTATAGACGACTGAAAGTCAAAACCGAAAACGTACTGAATATATTGCTCGGAAGACTTCCGTTAGAAATTGAAAGAGGGAAAATTTTAAAGATGCAGACGATTCCGCCAGACATTCCTCCCGGTTTACCTGCACAGCTATTAGAAAGAAGACCTGACATTCGCCAAGCTGAGTATCTGGTAATGGCGCAGAATGCTCAAATAGGTGTAGCCGAAGCGATGAGGCTGCCAGCAATAAGTTTAACAGCCGTTTTAGGTTTTGCCAGTACCGATCTTTCGTCGGTTATTTCAGGCGGACCTGCTTGGTCAATCGGAGGTAATTTATTCGGACCGTTATTTAACTTCGGCAAAAACATTAGAAGGGTTGAGATACAGGAAGAAAAAACCAAGCAAGCGTTACTCGGTTACGAAAATACCGTGCTCAATGCTTTCAGGGAAGTTGAAGATGCTCTCGTCGAAGTTCAGACATTTAGAGAACAGGTTTCAGCCAAAAGACGACAGACCATCGCCGCACGCAATGCCCTTTCCCTTTCCAGAGAGCGATATGACGGAGGCGTTACAAGTTATTTGGAAGTCCTTGACGCTGAACGTTCATGGTTCACTGCCGAGTTGGAATTATCCGATATAAGACGCTCATACTTAACAGCACTTAACAGCTTATATTAAACTTTATAAAGCTCTAGGCGGCGGTTGGATAACACAGGAAGAAAAGGACGCTGAACTGCAGCAGCAATCTCAGAATTAGTATTTGATATACTATGCAAGAAAGACATATAAACAGAAACAAATATTTCGACGAGCAGGTTTATACTACTGAAAAGTATGTGATACCCTTTATTAGTAAGGTATTGCCGGTAAATAGTAATTTGTCAGTATTAGAAATCGGCTGCGGTGAAGGCGGTAATCTAAAACCTTTTCTTGATATAGGATGCAAAACAACCGGAGTTGATCTCTCCGAGAAAAAGATTGAGAACGGGA
>JAADIB010000355.1 GCA_013151565.1 Chlorobiota bacterium | reverse complement strand
AGAAAGTTTTTGTGTTCGATAATTTTAAAATCGTAGTTCAGTTCAATCCAGGTAGAATTGTATCTTCTTCTGCAAAAGTCGATGCCAAATCAATTGAAGATAGACCTTGTTTTTTATGTGTTGATAATCTCCCCGCAGAACAGAAAGGAATTCTTTATAACAACGAATATATAATTCTTGTTAATCCTTTTCCGATATTTGAAGAACACTTTACAATACCGACGATTAAACATCATCAGCCTCAACAGATCGCTCTCAGTTTTCCTAATATGTTAAATCTCGCAAAAGATCTTGGACAGTATTTCTCAGTGTTTTATAATGGACCTAAATGTGGAGCATCTGCGCCGGATCACCTTCATTTTCAGGCATGCACAAATAACTCAATGCCGATTGAAATAGAGCTTAACGACATTGTAGCAGAGAACAGTAAGTTATTATACGAAGAGAACAATCTTGCTGTTTATGGAATCAGCAATTATTTAAGAAATGTTTTTTTGATAGAAAGTAGCCACAAAGGAAAAGTGATTTCACAGTTTAAGACTTTGTTTAAGATAATACAAAGCAAAACAGATTTTCCCGGTGAGCCGATGATGAACATAATTGCGCTGTATAATAATACTTGGAAAGTCCTGATTTTTCCAAGAGCGAAACATCGTCCGTTGCAATATTTTCTCGAGGATGAAAATAGAATGTTGATAAGCCCTGCAGCGGTAGATTTCGGAGGACAGCTGATCACACCGAGAGAGGAAGACTTTAACAAAATTACAAAAGATGATATTAAAGATATATTTACTCAGACTACAATTTCAGAAGATTTGTTTGAAAGGATCGGGGAAGAATATTCTGCTTCGGCTGCCAGGAAAAAAGTTTAGTTAACTTTAATACAGATCACGCTGACATCATCATCAAAATGACCTTCGGTAATATTCATTACTTTTGATTTAATATTACTAAGAATGTCGCCTTCGCCTTTTTCCTGAATTATCTTAATAAAACCCAGGGATTCAATCGGAATTCCATTATAATCTCTCGATTCAAGAATACCATCGGTCAACATATAAACTTCGTCTTCCTTTGATAACTGTATTTCTTCATCAACATATTTGTTCTCCATTGAAAAGCCAAGTAATAGCCCTTTAGATTTAATAACTTTTACACTCCCGTTTGAAAAATGAAAAATCGGAAGATCTCCAGCCCCGCAGTAATTGATCTTGTTCTTTTTCTTATTTATTATTATTATCGAAAGTGTAATAAAAACTTCCGAAATTCTTTCATCAAAATAAACCGATTCATTTACACGATGTACAATTTTACTGGCAGTTAGTTCTTCTTTGCTCTGCAGAGCAAACCGGATAGCGCTTCTGACATAACCGGCATACGCAACGGCAAAATACCACGCTCCCCATTTTTTACCCATTACATCTCCAAGCACAACGGCAAGGTTGTCATCATCGATCTGTACATAATCAATAAAATCTCCACCCGGAACTTTTTTAAAAGGGACATGCCAATGTTCAATAGTATATCCTTTAAATACAGGGAATTTTTCGGGTACAACCGTTGCTCCAAGTGTTTCTGCCGCTGCTTGAACTTCCATCTCACCACGGTTTTTCTGATCTTCACTGCTTTTCAGAATTGCTTTAAGTTTAGCTAATATTATTTTAGGACTTGAAGTTTTGACTATATATTCTTGAATGTCATAGTTATAACCTTGCAGTATATCTTCCTCTGAGGTTTTTGCCGTAAGAAAAATAAACGGAATTGATTTTAACTTTTCGTCGGATACCAGCATTTTACGAAATTCAAATCCGTCAACCTTAGGCATCATAATATCGCTAATGATCAGATCAGGTTTGAATGATTTGACTTTTTCAAATCCCTCTTCACCATCAGAAGCATGTTCAACTTGATAACCAGCTTTAGTAAGATTGAATTTAAAAAGCCGAGCAATGTTCTGCTCGTCTTCTACTAGAAGTATCTTTGGCTTTGAAGTCTCCTCCATAATTTAATACCCCTTTGTTTCTGTAACATTTTTCATATTTACTACTTCTGTTTCGATGAATCTATTTCGTATTTTTCCATCAATCTATAAAGAGTTGCACGACCGATATTTAATTTTTTTGCCGCTTCAACAACGTTTCCGTTTGTTCTATCAAGCGCATGTTTAATTGCTTCTTTCTTTAACCTCTCAAACGGTATTATCGATGAATTTTTCGAGAACATTACCTGGTTTTTGCTAATATTATAGTTTTCTACAGGTGAAAGAATTTGCTCCGGCAGAACATCAATATCAATTTCATGTTTATCGGTGAGGATAACACAGCGCTCGATCGTATTTTCCAATTCACGAATATTACCAGGCCAGTTGTAATCATAAAGTATCTTTAACGCTTTTTTTGTGACACCCTTTATGTTCACATTGAGTTTCTCATTGAACTTTTCAATAAAGTGATTAATCAATATTACTATATCGCCACGCCTGTCTCGCAAAGGAGGCACTACTATCGGGAATGAATTTAACCGGTAAAACAGGTCTTCCCTGAATTCATTCTCTTCAACCATTTTTTGAAGATCGCGGTTAGTTGCGGAAAGAATTCTCACATCTGTTTTAATGGTCACATTACCGCCGACTCTCTCAAACTCTCTCTGCTGAATTACACGCAGTATTTTTGCCTGCAGCGACATTTCCATCTCGCCGATTTCATCAAGGAAGAGAGTACCACCGTCGGCTAATTCAAATTTTCCTATCTTTCTCTGATGAGCTCCAGTGAAGGACCCTTTTTCATGTCCAAACAATTCGCTTTCAAGCAATTCCCTTGGTATCGAGGCACAGTTAACAACTACAAAAGGATTCTCTTTCCTTTTGCCATTATAGTGAATCGCCCGTGCAATTAATTCTTTTCCCGTTCCGCTCTCGCCGTGAATCAGTACAGTTATATCGTTATTTAATATTTTCGAGACTAGCCTAAAAACATCCTGCATTCTCTGATCGGCAGAAATTATATGATCGAAACTAAATTCATATTCTAAATGTTCCTGGAGTTCCTCAACCCTTTTCTGGAGTTCGTAATTACTTAAAGCATTTTTTATAGCCGGCTCAAGCTTCTTGCCGTCAATAGGTTTTGCAAAGTAATCATAAGCACCCTGTCGAAGCGAGTTAACAGCAACTTCAACATTTCCCTGTGCCGAAAGCATTATTATCGGAAGATTTTCATCATAGGATTTTATTTTTGGAATAAGTTCTACACCGTTACAGTCTGGCAACATGATATCAAGAAGGATCAAATCTGGTTTTTTTGATAAGTTATCTAACATGTCGTAACCTTTATCAAAAACTTCAATATTATACTTCCACTGATTTCTAACCCAGTGTGTTAATAATTTTTGAATTGACGGCTCATCATCAACTATAAAGATAAGCTTTTCCAATTTAACCTCTCTAATTTGTTATTTTAGGTAAATGTAAAATCATTGTTGTGCCTTTTCCAACAATACTTTTAACATGCAGAACTCCCTTATGATATTCTACAATCTGTTTTGCCAGCGACAAAGCAGCGCCTGCAACCGGTGTTTCCACATTGGTTTTTCCTGTAGAATGAAATTTCTCAAAGAACATCTTCAAATTTTCTTCAGGAATACCCGCCCCGCTGTCACTTACAAATATTTCAACTTCATTCGGAAAATCCTGCACAAATATTATTATTTGTCCATCACTTTCTGTTAGACTAATGGCGTTTTCAATTATGATTAAGATCGCTTTGAACAATTTTTTTCTGTCTGCAAAGATACTAATTTCTGCTTCTGGAATTTCGGTAATCAAATTAATGTTTTTCTTTTCCATTTTAGGTTTCGTTTCGGAAATAACATCTTTTATTAACGAAACAATTTCTTCCTCTTCAAGTTTCAAATTACTAGAGTCTTCCTCTAGTTTTGAAAAGTCGAGAATATCTTCAATAAATCTTGCCAATCTTTTTCCTTCGGTCAAAATGATGTTGCTGAATTCTTTAATCAATTCTGGAGAGAGATCATCTTCCGAAGAAAGCGTTTCTGCAAAGCCGACAATGGATGCAAGCGGCGTTCTAAGTTCGTGTGAGACATTTGATATAAACTCATTTTTTAGCAGATTAATTTGTTCCAAAACTGTGATCTGTTTTTGGGCACGGTCACGTTCTAGCGCAACTAATTTATTTGCTTTCTCAAGTTTTTTATTAAGATTTTTTATAGCCTCTTCATTTTTTTTTCTCTGCGAAATATCACGCCCAATTCCCATCATGCCAACAATGGTATTGTTTTCAAGCAATGGTGTTGCTAAAAATTCGTACTTGAGCGATTTTTTTAATTTATGAAGAAAGTCTATTTCAAAATGTGTGGTTGATTTACTCGTCAACATCTTCTGAAATGAACTGGAAATTTCAGCACGATCATTTTCACCAATAAAATCAAGGAAGTGCTTGCCCAGCATCTCTTCAACGCTATATCCTAGCGCATTTGCTCCGTTCTCGTTTACTTCTACTATATAACCAAAACCATTTAGTGAAAAGATAAAATCAATAGCGGTATTTATTAATGTTCTAAGACGCTCTTGCGAATTATTATTTACGATCTTTGTTTCAAGTTCAACCAGACGAGAAAGAGTTTTTACATAAACATCAAATTTGGGGTTTTCTTTTTTCTCAATATTTTCGTGTGCTAAAATCACTAGGTAAACATGCACCTCATTAGTATCATACAGCGGAATAAGGTCAACATCATTTATTCCAATATTTTCCTGTAGTGACGACCAGCTTGAGAATTCTTTAAGCGAGTTTAATCCGTAATTTATAATATCCTTATTAAACTGAATTATTAAATCATCAGAAAGATTAATCTCTCCCACGGAATCAACTACATGCGGCGCATTGCCTGCCATAAGAATGTAACACGAACTGTTTTTCGTGATTTCACTGATGAGTTTTAATATTTCAGAAAACTTAGTCTGCATCTTTATTGAGTTGATTTTTTTTGCATCATTTAAGTTAAAAAATAATTATGAAAATCATTTAGTATTTTTCGGCACTTAAATAGAAAGGTTATTTAAAAATGGATATTAAAAAACCGGAATTATTAGC
>JAADIB010000280.1 GCA_013151565.1 Chlorobiota bacterium | reverse complement strand
TCATCATCAAGGAAAAGAGAATCAAACCCTTCAGCAGCAAGCTTTTCCACTGCATCAATGTTTTCTTCAATCACAGGCGGGTGAATCGAGGTTCCGGAGTAAAGTTTGCCGTCATATGTGCATGCATTTTTCCAATTCTTTTTCATTGCGGAAAGAGTTTCATCGGAAGGGTCTAACGCATTACCCGGATGTCCCAAAGGAACTGTAAGCACATGAGGACTTAATCCTTTGCTTTTTAGAAAATCTCCATATTTTCTTAACTCTTGAGGGGTATGGTACCATTTCCCCTGCAGGAAAGAACCCATCCAAACATCTGTTATACCCGCATTTTTCATTATATCAATTAATTCGGGATTATCCTTCCAAGCTTCGTATTGCAGACTTATATGAAACCGACGAACATCTTTTTTTTCGTGATGAGTATCTTCTTGTTTTCCAAAAACGTTTACTCCTCCTAAAACTGCACCGGGCATTAAAAAGCGATTGAAAAAGGTTCGTCGCGATATTGATTTTTGTTTATTATTCATTTTCTGATTCATGTGTTATATACCCACTGATGGTCTTTATTAAAAATAAAGATATGTTCCGGCAATTATAGCCAAGGCAGCAATTGCCCAAAGTTTTAAATTATGATACCAGTGCGGGTCTTCAACTCCCGCATAAATATATTTCTTGGGTAAAAATAATACAGCAACACCCATTAAAACAAATAAGCCGATTATAATACCTTTGGCAGTTTCTACAGATATTCCGTTTGCCCAATCAAAGTTCAGCATAATTTTCTCCTTTAATTATCTGAGACGTTATAGATCAATCCCTTAATTTTTTCCAAAGGCCAAGGTGTGGTAAAGATCGTTATAAAATATGTGATGATCAATGCACCGACAAAAGACCACCAAGATACATATAGGAATGGATCTTCAATTGTAAATATTGAACCTTTGAAAGTATAGAGCATCAAGGCAAGAAGAATACCTCCGGTTAATCCAAAGAATCCTCCCCATTGAGTTGTACGTTTCCAGAGCATCCCCATTAATATTACGGCAAAAATAGGACCTTGGAAGAACGAAAGAAGCGTTTGGATCGCAACGTAAATTCCGGGAAATGTATCAGTAATGGGAGATGTTGTCATGGATAAAATCAAAATTACAACTGTTGTGATTTTTCCCACATTTAAATAATGCTTATCAGGTGCATCCTTTTTAATATACTTTCTATAAATATCATTCGTCCAAAGCGTTGCAGTTGAATTTAACGTTGAATCGATCGTGGACATGAGCGCAGCAAAGAATGCTGCAAAGAGGAGTCCCAATAATCCTGGCGGAATAAAATTACGGATCAGCATCGGTACTGCTTGATCACCATTCTCTAAACCCGGATTAGTGACAACAGCAATTAGTCCTGGAAATATTATCAGTATAGGAATAAACATTTTTAATACGGCGCCAAGAAGAAGGCTTGCTTTTGCATGCCATTCACTCTTTGCGGCAAGACACCTCTGCACGATACTTTGGTTGCCTATCCAATAAGCGTTTGCCATTACAAATGTTAGACCGAATAAGATTCCTGTCCATGGATACGGCGTACTTGTATTAGAGGGCAGAACAAGTTCAAAGTGGTTGCTGAACTGATCTCCCATTGCTCCGACTTTATCAACCAAACCTTCCCAGCCGCCCACATGGTTCATTCCAAGAAAAACCATTGCACCACCGCCTATGAACATGATTATCATCTGAACCACATCCGTCATTACAACCGCGGATAATCCTCCCGAAACTGTATAAAATCCTACAACAGCCCCTGTTACAATAATAGACACCCAGACAGGCCAGCCCATAAGAGTATTCAACATAACACCGCTTGCCCAGAATGTAACGCCAAGTCCGAATGTATAGAAAATTATCCAAGTGACCGAAGCGATCAACTGCGCCCATTGATTATAGCGTCTTCCCAAATATTCCGGAATTGTATAAATACCGCTTCTCCAATAGAACGGGATGAATATGAATGCAGCAATTATCATTCCCGGTACAGAACCGAGCCAATCAAAATTTGCAACAACAATTCCATAGCGGTAAGCCTGACCGGCGGTTCCGACAAAATCAACAGCGCCAATATCCGAGACAATTAGAGACATTGCTATTGCCCAGAACGGCAGAGACTTACCCGCCATAAAATAATCATCTGATGACGTAATGAATCTTTTGAAATAATATCCCAAAGCCATCATACCGACCATATATGCTATTATTATGAAATAATCAATTCCCATTAACATGGTTGTTCCTCAATAATGTTAGTTTGTTTAATTACTTGGTTTATCAAAATCCTACTTGTAAAATTGGGGCAAATATTCTTTTTGATTTTCTAAAAATTCATCAAGCATTTTTTTTGCTACATCCAGATCATCTATCATCGGATCAAGCGATAGAACCTGCTGCGCTAGGTCTCTATCACCGTGATAAACAGCATCAACTGTTAACTCAGCAATTTTAATATCGCGTCTGCAAAGTTCTGCTATAGATTCCGGCAGTTCACCTACTTTTTCTCCATGCACTCCGGAGGCATCAATAATACCGGGCACTTCAACAATACTATCATCAGGCAGGTTAGCAATAAATCCTTTGTTAGGAATATTGACAGCATCATCTTTCATGTTTTTATCAGCAACTATTCCGGCAATGATCTCTTCAGCATGTTCCGAGTGAAGACCTTTCAGAATATCTATCGATTTTTCCCCGGCAACCATAGCGTGAATATCGTCCCACATATCGTTGCGTAGAGTTCCTGCGCCAACTAAAGGATACATCTGAATATCATACCGCTCCCATGTTTTTCGATGGACGTTATGTGTATATGGGACATACTCAATTAAATGATTATCACCGGTAATCGGGTAAAGATGGAAAGTATTAAACAATGCTCTTGAAAAAGGCTCAAATTCAGGATTGTGAGTTTTTAAACGTTCCTTAAAAAGCGGGTAAAGGTCTTCCCCTGTCTGTCTATCAGTTAACGACAGCATCCAAGTAAAATGGTTTATGCCTGCTGCCTTAATTTGTACTTTCTTCATCGCCTGCTCGCCTATTGTATATGTGTGATGATTCTCAAATTCATCAAACCAGCGAAATGTATAATTGTCAGGGACATCAATTCCTAAAACATCAGAAAGTATAACTCCAACCTGCATATAGCCAAAAGTTATTTGATGACAAATGCCAACTGTATTAATTCCATAATAGTGATGCGCCAATCGACTGATACGAGGGACTGGGTTAGTGAAATTCAACAGCAGCACATTTGGTGCAAGTTCTTTTATATCTTCAAAAATCGGCATAAACTGCACTGCATTTCTTGCAGTATGCATGAATCCGCCCGGACCGCCATTTTCAGCATAATGATTAATATCATATTTCAACCCAAGTTCTCTATCCATCGCCCAAGTTTTTTCTCTATCCACAGCAATTGATGTGATGATAAAATCGGCATCTTTTAACAATTCTTTTCGCTCGGTACTGCTCTTTATTATAAAACCGGTTCCCCATTCCTCATTAGCTTTTTCGGCTAACTTTGTAATCGTTTCTAATCCTTCCTCACTCTTGTCGATAAGGCGAAGTTCCGAACCTTTTAGTTCCGGAGTTCTCAATATGGCTCCTAAAGTAGAAAGCCCAAATGACGCACTGCCCGCGCCAATTACAACAATGTTTTTCTTCACAATTATCCTTTTTTTATTTTTCTATTAAACTATTTATTAAATGCATCCAAGAATGCTTCTGGTACTCTTTCAACTTTCTTTGTTGAATAATTATAAAACACAATATTGGTTTTTGCCTTTGCAATTATTTTTCCAGTCTTGTCATTAGTTAAACGATAGTAGATATCACACCCTTTATTCGTAATATCATCTACTGCAACATCAATCCTAAGTTTATCTCCGTAAAATCCCTCAGAAGAATACCGAATAACTGCATCAGACATAATAATTCCGATTCCGCCAATATCGGCTTCTGTAAAACCTTTATCAGCTAATAACCTAATTCTGGCTTCATGTATAATACCTAAAATCGAATCATTACCAAGATGTCCGCCATAATTGATATCCGTGATCCTGATATCAATAAAAGTTGAGAAATTAAATTTTTCCGGAAGTTCTAATTTTATCCGCGCCATGTTTATCCATATTTAATATTTTGTTTCTTACTACTGTTATACCTTTCTAATTATATCAATGAAAGGGTACTGCTTAAATCTAATCATTTTTCTAAAACAATAATAAATGATCTGCTCACACTAGTTATTTAGAATATCTTATCTTCACACTTCTAGCATAGCCAGGTTCAGAAGCTATTATCACGAACTCATCTTCAATATTCTGCTTAGTACTTGTTACGTTGTTAATACTTTTTACTCCGTGAATGCTGTTCATCAGTGTCTGACGCACTCCAAACGATATTAGTTTTGCATCCGAACTCTTACAAACAATCTTGTGATCTCTGTAAGAGGAATATACAACAGTCACACAATTTTCCTTTTCATTAAGAAGTACGATCCCGCGTGAGCCTTCATCGTCAACGTTATAGAGTTTATCCCATTTTCCCGAAGGTCGCCGAACGAGCAGTGCAATAAGCGGATAACCTTCAGTATCATAACTTGTTTTAACAGCAGCGTATAAAGTGCCGTCTGAAGCAACTGCAATATTTAAGTGATCATCTGCCATTCCATGTTGCCAAGGAATTGCTGAACCAGCAGCAGGTATTTCATCAGCCGACCAATTATCTGGACTTGCACTTTTATCATGCAATCTAAAACCAAATCTCTTCGTCAATTGGTTTGACCATAGAACTCCAATGTTTCCATCTCGGAAAGCAGTTATTGCACA
>JAADIB010000448.1 GCA_013151565.1 Chlorobiota bacterium | reverse complement strand
CTGACCGGCTTATGGTATATAGAAAACTTTAACAGATTGGACAGCAAAGAATTAGAAAAATTAAATATTTATTATGCAAAGAATCAAAATATTTGGTTAGATTTGGAAATATTAGGTAAAACATTTGCTAAAATGTTTTCTAAAAAGGATTAAAACATAGGAGTTCTGATGAATAGCAACACTTTGGATTTTGAAAAACCGATAAATGAGCTTGAAAAGAAAATAGAAGAAATGAAAGAATATGAAGATAATCTTGATATAAGGGAAGAAATTGAAAAACTAGAGGAAAAAGTAATCACATTGAAAAAGAATGTTTTCAAGAATTTGACCAGATGGCAGAGAGTTCAATTAGCACGTCACCCCGAAAGACCGTACACTTTGGATTATATCTATTTAATGACAGAAGATTTTATTGAACTTCACGGTGATAGAACTTATCGAGACGACAAAGCTATTATCGGAGGCTTTGCAAAAATTGATGAATACAAAGTTATGATAATCGGTCAGCAGAAGGGGAGAGACACAAAAAGCAATGTTCTTAGAAATTTTGGTATGGCAAATCCTGAAGGTTACAGAAAAGCTTTACGGTTAATGAAGCTGGCTGAAAAATTCAACAAACCGGTTATTACTTTAATTGACACTCCCGGAGCTTATCCGGGTTTGGAAGCTGAGCAGAACGGGCAAGCAGAAGCTATAGCAAGAAACTTACTTGAAATGAGTAGATTGAAAGTTCCTATAATCGTTGTAATAATAGGCGAGGGCGCCAGCGGCGGTGCGCTTGGTATTGGTGTCGGCGACAGAATATTAATGTTAGAGAACACTTGGTATTCTGTTATCAGTCCTGAATCTTGTTCCTCAATACTTTGGCGAAGCTGGGATTATAAAGAGCAAGCAGCCGAGGCGCTTAAACTTACTGCCGAAGATCTTCTGGAATTAAAAATTATTGATAGAATTATTCCGGAACCATTAGGCGGCGCACACAAAGATCACAAGCTGATGGCGGTGACTTTGAAAGAAGTATTAAAAGAAGAACTAGAAAATTTAGTAAAAGTGAAACCGGAAAAAATGCTTCAGAATAGAATTGAAAAATTCGGGAAGATGGGAGCTTACACAGAGTAAACTTAGTTAGAATCCAATTTCTAACTTTGAACTTTTAACCTATAAACTTGCAACTGTATTTCATGTTAAAGTATACAACTACAATAAGAGTCAGATACGCTGATACCGATAAAATGCAGTTCGTATATAACGGCAAATATCTTGAGTATTTTGAAGTCGGCAGAACAGAGTTGCTGCGCAGCGTTGGACTTCCTTACAGCGAAATTGAAAAAGCCGGGTATCAACTGCCTTTGAGAGAAGCCGGTTTAAAATTCAAGCAGCCGGCAGTTTACGACGATCTTCTGGATGTTGAAGCTGCAGTGGAAAAATTATATACGGCAGAAGTTTATATCAAGTATAAAATTACCCGCAAAGGAACAGACGTTCTAATTGCCGAAGGATTTACATCCCATATGTTTATTCACGAAGAGTCAAAAAAACCTGCGAAACCACCCAAAATTTATATTGAGAAATTAGCAAAGTATTTCTAAGGAGATGCGACACAGATTTATCATGATGTTTATGAAAAGGCATGATAAAAATAAGTGATTTTTAACGTTCTTCATCAAATCTTCTTAATATTTAAAACACAATTTTTTTATCATGTATTAATTTCTTAATTTCATCATCAATAAAGAATAAATTATTAATCACCAAAAGCTTACTTTTATATAAATCGATGTTTAAAAAAATACTTGAACTTTCCAAAGATACTGCTGTTTATGGCGTAAGTACGATGCTCGGAAGGTTCTTATCATTTTTGCTGTTCCCAATTTATACAAATGTTTTTGACCCGTCAGAATATGGTATCTATACTTTAATATATGCTTATCTAGCTTTCCTAAATGTTGTATACGTTTATGGAATGGATGCTGCATTCATGAAATATACATCCTTGGCTGAGGGTGAGGAAAAGAAAGATACGTTTTCAACCCCATTTTTATTTGTAGCAGTTACCTCAATTCTTTTTTCATTAATATTTTATATTTCCCGAAGTCCAATAAGTGTTTCAATGAATCTGGATTCGCAGTATTCATATTTATTGCTTTATGTAATTGGAATTTTGTTTTTTGATACTTTAGGAATCATTCCGTTTAATAGTTTACGACTTGAAAGGAAAACGAAAAAATTTGCATTTATCAAGGTTGTTAATATTATAATAAATCTTGGGCTCAATCTTATTCTTATCTTAAAATATCATTACGGCATTGAAGCTATCTTTATCAGCAACCTGGTTGCATCAATATTTTCATTTGCTGCGCTCTTACCGGAAATATTAAAGAAACTCAATTTTCATATTGATATTGGTATTTTGAAAAAAATGATGAAATTCGGCATACCTTATTTACCGGCGGCATTTGCTTCTATCATTGTGCAGATAATTGATGTACCGATAGTTGAAAGGTTAACTAATACAGCAACGTTGGGAATATACAGAGCAAATTATAAACTGGGAATTTTCATGATGCTCTTTGTCCAAATGTTTGCGTTTGCATGGCAGCCGTTTTTCTTGGAAAATGCAAAAGAGAAAGATGCAAAGGAGATATTCGCGAAAGTATTAACGATATTTTTTATTATTCTCTCCTCAATCTGGATTTTCCTCAGTCTCTTTATTGATGATATTGTAACGATAAAAGTCATGGGAAGAACAATACTTGGTGAACAATTTCTCTCGGGGCTGCCGATCGTTCCGATAATCCTATTAGCATATCTTTTCAACGGGCTTTATATGAATTTCATTGCCGGAATTTATATTGAAGAGAAAACTTCGTATTTCCCGCTTATCACTGGCCTGGGGGCTTTAGTAAATGTTGTTGTTAATCTTACCTTGATTCCTCAACTGGGCATTATGGGTGCGGCTTGGGCTACACTTGCTAGTTATGTTGTTATGGCGGGAGGATTATTTATTGTTTCACAGAGATTTTATAGAATTGATTACGAGTATAAAAAGATCGCAAAAATATTTGCACTTATATTTATAAGCGGAGTTGCATATTATTATTTGATCAGCAATGATCTGCTTACCATTGGGATTAAAATAATTATTTTCGTTGGATTTATTTCCGCACTTTTTATATTGAACGTAGTTGAGAAAGAAGAGTTTATTAAAGTGCTATCACTATTTAAAAGGAAATCAAATTCATGATAATGATGTACCTTACGAAAAACTCTGAGCACTCTGCAGATAAAAAAGGAAGAATAAACCGCAGAGATAACAAAGCAGGCGCAAAGGGCGCTGAGTAAAAAAATGCATGAGAATGAATTATCAAAAGAAATTATTGGTTTGGCAATTAAAGTGCATAGAAGCCTCGGACCTGGATTATTAGAATCGGCTTATGAAGAATGTTTGTATTATGAATTAGAAAAAGCTGGTCTAATTGTAGAAAAACAAAAGCCGATGCCACTGATATATGATGAAGTTAAATTGGATGTAGGTTACAGAATGGATTTATTAGTTGAAGATAAAGTAGTTATTGAAATTAAATCTGTTGAAGCGTTAAATAATATTCATCTAGCACAAGTATTAACATACTTAAAATTATCGAGATGTAAGTTGGGACTTTTAATAAATTTTAATGTTGTATTATTAAAGGATGGAATTAAAAGAGTGGTTAATAATTTATAATTTCTGCGAACTTTGCGAAAAACTCTGCGCACTTTGCGGTTAAATAGGGAGGATAATGAACAGAATTAAGTTGAATATAAAAAGAATATCGGAAAAGTTTGACGATATACCTCTTCCTCATTATGCAACGGAAGGAAGTTCGGGAATGGATATCCGCGCTGCAATTGATAAAGATATAATTCTCGAAGCCGGTAAAGTTGATCTTATCCCAACAAATTTGATGGTCGAGATTCCTGAAGGTTTTGAAATTCAAGTAAGACCGCGTAGCGGGTTGGCTGCCAAACATGGAATTGGATTACTTAATTCTCCGGGCACAATTGATTCCGATTACCGCGGTGAGGTAAAAATAATTTTATTTAATTTTTCAAAAGAAGATTTTGTGATCAAACGCGGTGATAGAATTGCACAACTGGTTTTGGCAAAGACCTATAAAGCTGAACTTAACGAGAAAAAAGATCTGTCCAGCAGTTCACGGGGTGAAGGCGGATTTGGACATACAGGCAAAGAATAATAACTATAAATCTCGTCTTTCGGCGAGCAAGTTAGGAATAACGAATTGATGAATGATTTTGTACATCTACATAACCATACACATTATAGTCTACAGGACGCTGCATGCACAGTTGACGGATTAATTAACGAAGCGGTTGCTAACCAAATGGATGCAATTGCATTGACTGATCACGGTGTAATGTACGGAATATCTGAGTTTTACAAAAAAGCAAAAAAAGCTGGGATTAAACCGATAATTGGGTGTGAAGTTTATATCACAAGAGATGGGTCCAGATTTGAGAGGGGAAGCGAGGGTTCTCCTGGCAGATCAAGAAAAAAACATTACAATCACATTGTACTTCTGGCGAAAAATAAAGTCGGATATCAGAATTTAATGAAACTGACCACCCAAGGATTTACTGAAGGGTTTTATTATAAGCCTAGAATTGACATGGAGTTATTGAAGGAGAGAAGTGAAGGTTTGGTTTGTACATCTGCATGTTTAGCTGGTCCGGTTTCATCATTTCTACTCAACAATGATTATGATAAAGCTCGTGACGTAGCTCTTCAGTATAAAGAATTATTCGGCGACGATTTCTATCTTGAATTACAAGACCATGGTTTGGAAAATGATCAGGCAATCCTTCAAGGTATGCCTAAGCTTTCGAAGGAATTGGGAATAAAACTTGTCGCCACAAATGATATTCACTATATAAAGAAAGAACATTCAATAGCTCATAACATTCTGCTTTTGCTCGG
>JAADIB010000187.1 GCA_013151565.1 Chlorobiota bacterium | reverse complement strand
TAACATTTTCAATTTCCGTTTCCAATTCTGATTCGGAGAACGAACCGTTAATTAGATTATATTTTTCTGCCCCTTTCCCTTTGAATCTTTTTCCGGTGATCATTATTTCTCTAGCTTTATATTCACCAACTCTTTTCAGGATATAGGGAGAAATGCAAGCCGGAACTATTCCGATTTTCACCTCGCTCAGTGCAAAAGTAGTTTCATCGGTAGCATAGGCAAAGTCGCAAGCGGCAAGCAATCCGTTAGCGCCACCGATCGCTGCTCCATGAACAACTGCAATTGTAGGAATTGGACATTTGTAAATTGCATGAAGGCATTTGGATAGTTGCAATCCCTCTTGATAATTCTTCTCGAAATTGTAATTTACAACCGACTTCATCCAATTTATATCAGCACCGGCGCAGAACGATTTACCGCGTCCGCGTAACACGATTATTCGTGTCTCTTCGTCATCGACCGAACTTTCGAAAAAGTCTTTAAGCTCGGCAATCATCTCTTCGTTAAATGCATTATGGATTTCCGGTCTGTTAAGCCAGACCGTTTTGATATTATTTTCAGTCACTATTTCAATAGTTTTATATTCTTTCATTGCCTTCCCATTTACATTCTGAATACGCCATATTTTGTGTCTTCATATTTCCTATTTAGTGAAGTCGCGATACCCATAGCAATTACTTTGCGGGTATCAACCGGATCAATTATTCCGTCATCCCATAACCGTGAAGTGCTGTAATATGCGCTTCCTTCTTTTTCGTATTTTTCAAGAATCTCTTTTTCGAGTTTGCTCTTTTCTTCGGGACTTAATTCCTTGCCATATTTTTTAAGCTGCTCTTCTTTTATTTGGGTTAATACTCCTGCAGCTTGTTCTCCACCCATGACGGAAATTTTTGCATTGGGCCACATGAATAAGAGTTTTGGATTGTAAGCTCTGCCAGCCATAGCGTAATTACCGGCTCCAAACGAACCACCAAATATTACAGTGAACTTTGGCACGTTAGTGTTAGCAACAGCATTGATCATCTTAGAGCCATCACGGGCAATACCTGCTCTTTCGTATTGTTTGCCTACAATAAAACCTGTAATGTTTTGTAGGAACAGAATGGGGATTTTCCGTTCGGAACATAACTCGATAAAGTGCGCCCCTTTGAGGGAAGTTTCGGAAAAGATAACTCCATTGTTTGCAATTATTCCAACCGGGAAACCCATTATGTGAGCAAAACCGGTTACCAGTGTAACTCCGTAATCTTTTTTGAATTCATGGAATTTGCTTCCGTCAACTATCCGCATGATTATTTCTCTGGAATCAATCGGTTTTCTGAAATTCATTGGAGCTAGATAATATAATTCTTCCGGATCGTAAAGTGGTTCTTCGATTTCCTTACGCTCCAAAACTTGACGCTCTTTAGGGGAGATCGATTCAAAAATATTTCTGCAAATTTGTATTGCATGATGATCATTCTCTGCAAGGTGATCAGCCACACCCGATTCCGAAGTATGGACTAAAGCACCGCCCAGTTCTTCAGCGCTGACCACTTCTCCCGTTGCTGATTTAACTAACGGAGGACCACCGATAAAAATAGTACCTTGGTTCTTAACGATAATTACTTCATCGCTCATTGCCGGAACGTAAGCGCCGCCGGCAGTGCATGAGCCCATGACAATGGAAATCTGAGGAACGCCCGCCGCAGATAAACGCGCTTGGTTGTAAAAGAATCTTCCGAAATCATCCCTATCGGGAAAGACATTTGCCTGTTCCGGGAGAAAGACGCCGCCAGAATCAACCATGTAGATGCATGGCAAATTATTTTCCATTGCAATCTCTTGAGCGCGTAAATGTTTTTTTATACTTTCCTTAATGTACGTGCCGCCCTTTACAGTAGCATCGTTGGCTATTATTACAACTTCCTTTCCGTGAATAATACCAAGACCAGTAACTATACCGGCAGAAGGGAAATTGTTGTCGTATTGATTATATGCGGCTAGAGGTGATAATTCTAAGAAAGGTGTGTTTTGGTCTATAAGTAAGTCAATTCTTTCACGGGCTAATAACTTACCTCTTTTTTTATGAAGATCTTTTGCTTTATCTGAACCGCCGTTTGTCGTTTTTTTTAAAACGGTTTTATATTCGTTCAGTAGAGAAATAAATTCAGAATAATTTTTTTTCAACGATTCTTTGTTTAGATCCAGCTTTGTTTCAAGTGTAAACAAGATTTTCCTTCCTCAATTGAAGCCTTTGCATAACCAAAACATGTAGTTCATTCTAAGTAAAATCCTCTAAATAATTCATACACTCGGGGGGCGTAGCGTTAAAAACAGAATAAAATGAGTATAAATATTATTTTAAAATAGAGTTATTATAAATATTAAGTTATGCAAAGCCTCCTAATTATTTATTTCAATTTAATTGATTTTTCTCTCTTATTTTTCTCCATCATGTTTCTGCATAATTACTCACATATCTTAAATATTTAATTAAAATTACTGAATCTTAACTGTTTTAGCAATTGTAATTCATACATTTTGAGCCTTTAAAATTCTTTGGATTAATTAGATGCTAAAATTACTTTACCAGAATCTTTAATTAATATTTGAGCCAATGAAGTCCATAATTTACTATACAGAGTAAAATGATAATTTTGAGATTTGGTCATAATTATCTTCTTTTAATTTAAATATTTTATATTTTGAAAAAGTTGCTCAATTCAAACTCGGGGTTTTAAGGTCAGATCGGATCAATGTTGAAAGGAAAGTGGTTCAAAATGTAAATAATATTCAATAAGGATAATTATGAAAAATAATAAAATATTAGGTGCGGCTATATTTTTATTAGTAATACTTTTTGTAATGAGTTGTTCTGAAGATCCGGTTTCTCCGACTAAGGAACAACCGATAGAAGCACTTGCAGCGGCAGAAATTGGTTCAGGCGGGGGAAAGGTTGAATCTGAGAATGTCTCAATAATTGTTCCGCCTGGTGCATTTACAGAAAAGCATAACGTTGCTATTTATAGCAATAAAGACGATGGTTCTTTTGGCGAAAACACAGCATCATCATCATTCAGATTAAGTGGTATACCCAACAGCTACAACCAGCCTATAAAAATCAAATTGAAATATAAAGGAGAATTATCCGGGCAAAGTTTTATTGCTGTTGGAGATAAAACGACTGATATTGTAAATGAGGATTCTTCAATTGTTTATAATTTATTGACAGCTTCAGATTCCTCCGGTTTTCTTATTGGTGAATTATCCGCCAATACTAAAGCCAATTTATTGAAGAGCGAAGCAGCGGAAATTGGTGATCCTTTTGATAAAGTAATTCATGCTGTAACTGCGTATAATTCTCTACAAACAGAACACTTTATTTTAAGTTATCCAATTTCTCTGGCTTCTCAAGCCAGTAATGTTGGTACTGTAATGGAAGATGCCTATAGCATTGTTCTCAATGATCTTGGTTTTTCTCTCAATAAAGATAATGAGCGGATGTTGGTTACAGTTGCTATTCAAAATAAAGCTGTGACTGGTTATTTCAAATTAAATTTAAGTCGTGATCTTTTAAGTATGAGTAAGTATGGTGACATTAAAATTGGTTTGGGAAAGAAGATGCTGGATCTGGGAATTGAGTACTTACTTCCTTATAATTTTGACAAATACAGTGCCAATTTTTTAGTTAATTATTATTGGTTGAAAAAAGCTATACTTACCTGGTCAGAAGGGCTATTTACAGATGACCCCAATTTTAAATATCCGACAAATTTTCCTGCAAATGCAATGGCTCCATTTAATGGTATGCGTGCCGGAGCCGGCGGTGATTACGATAAAATACTTTTCATTAACCACGGTTATGGTATGTCTTCGATGATCAAGTATCTGGTCGATGATTCGCGATTTGGCAAAGCCGGGATTGTAAAAACATATCAGGATATTTTCCAAGATGTTAATTCGATAACTGCACTAATAAATAATATTGATGCAATGGTTGCAGATTGGTGGCCTGATTTTATTAAAACTTATATGAATGGCGAAATTTATAATATACCTAAAGATTACTTTCTTGAAAATACGAAACTCGAATGGAGTATTAATGATGAAAACGATACGTTAAAAGTATTCGCTGCAAGTGATCCGACAGTTAAGTTTTATCCTGATCTTTCAGCGAAGCTTTTCAAAATTAATCTAAACTATCCTGACCTTGACCCATCGTCTGGCATGCTGCTTAGTATGAAAAGTCCGGTATTTGAAGAAGGTTTAGCTCTTGTTGTATTTGGTGTTAAAAACGGTGAATTAATTTATTTGGAGACAGCACATTCACAGGATTTTGAAATACCGGATTTGAAAGATTATTACGATAATAACATGAGACAGTTTTTAGTTGCTTTGGTTAATAGTAATTTTACGTCAATTAATTATATAGGAGAATCGGATATTGATTTGGAAATTAAAGTTACGCCTAAAGAACAAAAAGTCCAATTCAATCGTTGTACATTTAGTTATACTATTACACATAATGTTCATTATGAATATCGCACTTCAGAAGGGGTGACATCTGATGCTGATTATTCTAAATTGGTTCATACTTTTGGATTCTTTGAGGGGAGTTTACAAGGAAACATATTCAGCGGGAGTTTTGAAGAAGATGATGGTTTAGGTAATACCGTAAATCAGACAGTGACAGTTGTGTTAAATTCTAGCCAAGATACGTTAACAAATTTCAGTATAACACATACGGAAGTCTCTACTTATTCTGATAATATAAGTAATATTTTTAAGAGTATGAGTGGAGCAAATCTAAGAAAAACCGGTAATGATGGTGAGCGGATTATATTTTCTGTCGAAGGTCCAAATACATGCGACTACGTGATAACATCTGATTTTACAGAAAATGTTAGATACGAAAGTGGTTCTGCTTGGACTACTCAGAACAGTACAACAACAAGCTGGGGTGAGTGTGATGATTATAATAGAATAGACATATATCTTTGGAAAGAATAGAAAACTGTTTTTATAGA
>JAADIB010000147.1 GCA_013151565.1 Chlorobiota bacterium | reverse complement strand
GAAGGAAAACAAGAGATCATCGCTTGTACAAACAATTTTGCGGGCAGAACAATTTCCATAATCTCATTCTCTACTGAAGAACAATACAAAGATGGATTTGGTCCTCTTACTCCAGGATTTAAAATTGTCGAATATGGCAATGCACAAGAATTGAAAGATGCGATCACCCCGAATACGGTGGCTTTTATAGTTGAACCTATTCAAGGTGAGGGCGGTGTGATCGTTCCTCCTGAAGGATATTTGAAAAAGACATCTGAAATCTGCAAAGAGAATAATGTGCTTTTCATTGCCGATGAAATTCAATCGGGACTTGGGCGTAGCGGAAAATTATTTGCATTCAACTACGAAAGGAATTACTCCTGACATGGTGACAATCGGCAAAGCATTATCCGGTGGTGTTTATCCCGTCTCTGCTGTATTAGGAAGAAGTGATGTGCTTGGAGTTTTTAATCCTGGCGATCACGGTTCTACGTTTGGAGGGAATCCGCTTGGTGCAGCAGTGGCACGTGAAGCGATAAAAGTTTTAATTGAAGAAAACTTGATTGAAAAATCTTATGAACTAGGGGAATATTTCAGAGAGCAGTTACGTACAGTGGAATCACCTCATGTTAAAATTATTAGAGGAAAAGGATTATTCATAGGTGTGGAATTGCATGATTCTGCAAACGGGGCTAGACGATTCTGCGAAGCATTGATGGAACGAGGAATCCTCGCGAAAGAAACTCACGATAATGTGATCAGATTTGCTCCGCCTCTTGTAATCACAAAAGAAGAAATCGACTGGGCTATGGAAAGAATTCGAGAAGTGCTTTTAATGGATTAAGTAATTGCAAGATCAGTTTTATAAGCGGGATAAGATTTTTACCCCGCTTTTTTTATACCTAAATTCTGTATAAAATTACATTTTTCATCTTTTGATCAGAAAACTTTACAATCAATTCCCGATTATTATTATATTTGATTCCAAAAAAATTTTGCCTTCGCACAGGCATCCACCTAAATAAAATTACTTATGAAAAGCTACCAAGAAAAAGCAACACTGATACTAGAGGACGGGACTACCTACACGGGCTATTCTTTCGGTTATATCGGTAAAACTGAAGGCGAAGTTGTCTTCAATACCGGCATGGTCGGATACCCCGAAACACTGACCGATCCTTCGTATGCGGGACAAATTTTAGTCGCAACTTATCCTTTGATCGGGAATTATGGTGTACCACCTAAAACAATGGATAACGATCTTCTTCTGAATTTTGAATCTGATAGAATTCAAACCAAAGCTTTGATCGTATCGGATTATTCATTTAACTATTCACATTGGAATGCTGACCGCTCACTTGACGAATGGATGGAAGAAGAAAAGATTCCCGGAATATTCGGAATTGACACAAGAGCATTGACACGAAAATTGAGAAGCAGCGGAACAATGCTGGGATGGATAATTCCCGGTGATAAAGTTACTGAGGAAGATCTTAATAGAAAAATTGTTGATCCGAACAAAACCGATCTTGTTGGAACTGTTTCCGTAAAAGAAGTTATAGAATATAACAGTGGAAAGAAGAAAATAGTTCTTGTTGACTGCGGTGTGAAAAACAACATCATCCGCGCTTTTCAAGGAAGAAATATCAGTGTAATACGAGTTCCTTACGATTATGATTTTACGTCAATTGAGAGTAATGGAATTCTGATATCCAATGGTCCTGGTGACCCGAAGATGTGTCAAACAACAGTTGAGAACACGAAGAAAGCGATGAAAGACGGAATGCCGACTTTAGGCATTTGTCTCGGCAGTCAAATTCTCGGACTAGCAGCGGGAATGGATACATACAAATTAAAATACGGTCACCGAAGTCATAACCAGCCGGTAAACGAAGCCGGCACACACAGAAGTTACATCACATCGCAGAACCACGGATACGCCGTTGATTCGTCCACGCTTCCGCTTGATTGGCGTGAGTGGTTCACTAATGATAATGACGGAACAAACGAAGGAGTTATTCATATTGCAAAACCATTTTTCGGAACACAGTTCCACCCGGAAGCATCGCCGGGACCGGACGACACAGAATTTATTTTTGATATGTTTGTGAGGGCGCTAAGATGATAAAGAAAGGTAAACCAAAAAAAGTATTGATATTAGGTTCTGGTGCTCTTCAGATAGGGCAAGCCGGCGAGTTCGACTACTCCGGAAGTCAGGCAATAAAAGCACTCAAAGAAGACGGGATAAAAACTGTTCTGATAAACCCGAACATTGCAACGATCCAAACATCGGATGACCTTGCAGACCAAGTTTATTTTCTTCCTATCCAAGTAAAGTTTGTTGAAGAAATAATAAGGAAAGAAAGACCTGATGGAATACTCTTGGGCTTCGGCGGGCAGACTGCACTCAACACCGGCGTAGAATTATATGACAAAGGAATACTTGAAAAATATAATGTAAAAGTTCTCGGCACTCCCGTTGATACAATTAAAGATACCGAAGACAGAAATCTTTTTAACGACAGAGTTACAGAAGCTGAATTAAAATCTGCAGTCAGCAAAACCGCTGTCAATGTTGAAGAAGCTATTAAGGTAGCGAATAGCATCGGTTTCCCGGTTATGGTTCGCATTGCTTATGCTCTCGGCGGACTCGGTTCCGGAATAGTTGAGAACGAAGAACAATTGATCGAAAAAGCAAAGCGGGCTTTCTCATTTACAGATCAGATACTGATCGAAGAATCACTCCTTGGATGGAAAGAAGTTGAGTACGAAATTGTAAGAGATAAATTCAATAATTGTATAACCGTCTGTTCGATGGAAAATGTTGATCCGATGGGAATCCATACCGGCGATAGTATTGTAGCCGCTCCTGTTCAAACGCTTTCCGCACAAGAGAATTTTAAACTCCGCTCTATTGGCATTAAATTGATTCGTCATTTGGGAATTGTAGGCGAGTGTAATATTCAATACGCTCTCTCCCCTACTTCCGATGATTACAGAATCATTGAAGTGAATGCACGGTTAAGCCGAAGTTCTGCGCTGGCATCTAAGGCAACAGGTTATCCGCTTGCTTTCGTTGCTACAAAACTTGCAATCGGTTATGCGCTCAATGAAATTGAAAATGAAATTACGAAAGAGACCTCCGCTTGCTGCGAGCCTGCGCTTGATTATGTTGTACTCAAATTCCCCCGCTGGGACTTACAAAAGTTCAGTCAAGTAAGCACACTCCTCGGTTCCGAGATGAAATCTGTCGGTGAGGTAATGGCAATTGGACGCAAATTTGAGGAAGTGCTGCAGAAGGCAATTCGAATGCTCGATATCGGTATGAGCGGTTTTGTTTGTAATCAAATTGATTCCAAAGACCTTGACAAAGAACTCCAGCAGCCGAGTGATAAGCGGATCTACTTTGTTGCACAGGCTTTGCAGAAAGGTTATTCGGTTGACAAAATTAATGAATTGACAAAGATCGATAAATGGTTTCTATATAAGATGAAGAACATTGTCGATCAAGCCGAGAGGATACGAAATAAGAAATTAGAAGAACTCGACAAAGACACGCTTTTGTTTTCAAAACAGTTTGGATTTTCTGATAAACAGATTGGCGTTTTAACGAATAGAGATGAATTTGAAGTTAGGAAATACAGAAAGAGTCTGAATATAATTCCGAGCATTAAGCAGATAGATACAATGGCTGCTGAGTTCCCGGCACAGACAAATTATCTTTATATGACTTACAATGGTTTCTTTGATGATATTGAACTCGGTGAGGACAAACAGATTATCGTACTCGGCGGCGGAGCTTACCGTATCGGTTCTTCTGTTGAATTTGACTGGTGCTGCGTAAATGCAGCAAAGACACTGGAGAAGCACAATTACAAATCTATAATGATAAATTACAACCCGGAAACTGTAAGTACGGATCATGATGTTGCACATAAACTCTACTTCGAAGAGATAAGCATGGAGCGAGTGCTGGATATTTACGAGAAGGAAAATCCCGAAGGAGTTATTGTTTCGGTAGGCGGACAGATCCCAAATAATCTTGCGGTAAAGTTGAATAATCACAAAGTAAAAATTCTCGGCACAACACCCGAGCAGATCGATAATGCGGAGAGCCGACACAAATTCTCAGCTATATTGGACACACTGGATATCGATCAACCTGATTGGAATGAACTTACAGACTTGGATTCTGCAAAAACATTCTGTAACGAAGTTGGATATCCGGTTCTTATCCGTCCCAGCTATGTTTTAAGCGGCGCTGCAATGAGTATTGTCTTAAGTGAAGATGAACTTGAAGCATTCCTTAAAAAAGCTTCTGACATTAGTGATGAACATCCTGTTGTAATTAGTAAGTTCATAACCGACGCACGTGAAATTGAAGTCGATGCAGTCGGTGACCATGGTGAACTGTTTTGTTATGCGATATCGGAACATGTTGAAAATGCCGGTGTGCATTCTGGAGATGCAACAATTGTTCTCCCTCCTCAACGCACATATCTTGAAACGATGCGCCGCATAAAAATGATAACTAAAAAAATTGCAAAAGCTCTGGAGATAACCGGACCATTCAATATGCAGTTCATTGCAAAGGATAATGACGTTAAAGTAATTGAGTGTAACCTGCGTGCATCAAGAAGTTTTCCGTTTGTATCGAAAGTCCTTAAGCAGAACTTTATTGATATTGCAACTCAGCTTATGATCGGTGAAAAGCCGAAACCAATTGACCGTTCCTCCTTCGACCTTGATTATGTGGGAGTAAAAGCACCTCAATTTTCATTCACCAGACTTAAAGGTTCCGATCCTGTTCTCGGTGTTGAAATGTCATCAACCGGCGAAGTGGCTTGTCTTGGCGACGACTTTAACGAAGCATTTTTGAAAAGTGTTCTTTCAATCGGATTTAGAATCCCCGAAAAAGGGATACTGCTTTCTACCGGGCCTTTGCAAACAAAAACAGTATTTCTCGAAGAGATGAAAATGCTGCAAAGTTTTGGACTGGAATTTTACGGAACTCAAGGCACTGTTGACTTCTACGCAAAATATGGTTTTGAAATAACTCCGCTTTACAGACCATATACAAAACAAGAACCAAATATTCTAACATATATGGAAAATAGTAAAATCGATCTTGTTATTAACATACCTAAAAGCAACGAGAAAGATGAACTTGACAGTGACTATTTCATCAGAAGAAAAGCAATTGATCTGAACATTACTCTGATTACAAATATCCAAGTGGCAAAACGATTTGTTAGGGCTGTTTATTATAATGAAGATCACCTGCACGTTAAGAGTTGGGAAGAGTATAATTAAAGTAAATAGGAAGAAATAGTGCACGGGTTAATAGAAGCACTATTTGATTTTATTGACTGCTTAATATAAATATCTCAAGAAGGTAAAGAGATCAGTCTAGATGCGGTTATCTCACCATTTAAGTCATTGCCCGAAAATCTTCACAATTCATTAATAAATCAGTTGAAAAATTATTTTTTTATAGAGGGAATGCCGGAAGCTGTAAAAGAATATATGCACTCAGAAAAAATTAGAAGTGCATTTGAAGTTCAAAAATATCTTCTATTTACATTTCGACAAGATTTCTCAAAATATGCCGGTAGATCTGATAAAAAATGTCTGGACGATGTTTTTATTTCGGTTGTGAAAAACATTGGTAATCAAATAAAATACACGAAACTATCTGAGGGGTATACAATTCCAACAATTAAAAAATCTTTTGAATTATTAACCGATGCAAAACTAATATCAAAAATTTGATCGGCAAACCCTGCAGGATTACCATTGGGAATTTCCGCTTCTAATAAAATATTTAAAGCACTATTTCTTGATATTGGATTAATGAAGCAAGCCGCCGGGATCCAGACAGATTTTGAATACTCAAAAAGTAATTTATTATCTATCTACTGAGGTTCGCTGGCTGAACAGTTTGTCGGTCAAGAAATTCTTTCAGCTATTGATGAGGAGCTATTTTATTGGTATCGTAACTCAAAAAGCAGCAATGCAGAAATAAATTTCCTTATTTCACTAAAAGATAAAATAATTCCAATAGAGGTTAAACGCGGACCAGCCGGAAAACTAATAAGTCTTCATCTGTTTTTAAAAACATACTCACAAATTACATTTGCTTATGTTTTATCGGGATCACAATTTGCCGAACTTTCAAAGGAAAAAATTGTTTTCCTTCCATTATATTATGCATATAGCTTAGCAAAAAATTTAGGGCAATAAATTTATAAGTAAACTCATTTAGACAAAGATTCTTTAAATTTTACTTCTTCATGCAACAAAATTATTATTATTTGAGACGACAGTGCTAATGTTAGCACTCTCAGTTTTATCGATTGCTTATCATAATACTTCAAAGCCCACCTAAAAAAATTGGTAGGCTTTTTATTTCACTATTTAACCCTAATTATGCATTAGAAACCTTCTAATGCATAAACGCACTACTTGGAGTAAGAGATGATAACTTTCTACAAATAACCATTTGGGTTATCATCCCTAACTCCAAGTACGGCGGGGTTACCGAGATTTAATGCAATAGATGAA
>JAADIB010000436.1 GCA_013151565.1 Chlorobiota bacterium | reverse complement strand
TTCCTTTCGGTCCTCATGATTTCCATATTTTTGTTATTGCTATGATAATAGTAATAATTTCCATTTTCCTTTTTACAGTAGTTTATGGAAGGGTTTTCTGCGGCTGGGTATGCCCTCAAACGATATTTATGGAAATGGTTTACAGAAAAATTGAATATTTAATTGAGGGAGACGCTAACAAACAACGCGCACTCGATAAAATGGAATGGAACGGCGAGAAGCTCACAAAGAAAACTTTAAAGCATACTATCTTTCTGCTTATTGCATTTATAACAGCCAATACCCTTCTTGCGTATGTTATAGGCGTTGATGAGTTATTCAAAATAATTTCTGATCCTCCGTCGGAACATATAACAGGCTTAATTGCAACACTTGTTTTTACAGGGATCTTTTATTTCATTTTTGCTTTTTTCAGAGAGCAGGCATGTTTAATGGTTTGCCCTTACGGGAGACTTCAGGGAGTAATGCTGGATGAGGATTCCGTTGTAATAACCTATGACTATATGAGAGGAGAACCGAGAGGAGTTCAGAAAAAAGGTGTTGAAAGTGATCTTGGCGATTGTATAGACTGTAAACAATGCGTGCAGGTTTGTCCAACTGGAATTGACATTCGCAATGGAACGCAGTTGGAATGTGTGAACTGTACAGCTTGTATTGATGCTTGTGATGCCGTTATGGATAAAATAAATAAACCGCGCGGACTAATTAGATACGCATCAAAAAATGAAATAGATAAAGGTGTGCGCTCCTTACTAACGCCACGCTCAATTGGTTATACAGTTGTTTTGTTGATTCTCTTCGGAGTATTGGGATTCATGTTCACTTTAAGAAACAACTTTGAATTATCAATCCTCAGAACACCGGGAATGATGTACCAAAACTATGATAGTCTGCATATAAGTAATCTCTATGATTTCGTTCTAACCAATAAGACATTTGATGAGATTCCTGCAAAACTTGAGTTGAGTGGAATTAAAGGAAGAATACAGGTAATTGGAAGTGACATGATAGCTAAACCGCAGGGAATAATTGAAGCGAAATTCATGGTTATAATTAAGGAAGATGATATTAAAAAGTTGAACACCCCAATTCATATTATTGTGAAAGCAGGTGATAAAGAAATTGATAATATTAAGACTTCGTTTTTAGGAAGAATAGATAAATATAGAAAAAACAAAAAATGAAAAAATTTAATTGGGGAACAGGGTTAGCAATTGTAATAGTTCTGTTTCTTGTTATATCAATTGGGCGGGTTGTTTTAATACATGTACTCGTGGATTATGATCTTGTTGAAGAAGAATACTATGACGCTGAAATTAAATATCAGGAGCAGATTAATAAGATCAAACGAACGGAAGCTTTACCGGAACAACTTCAAATCAATTTAACCGGCAATACCATTGAATTTAAATTTCCTTCATTGTTCAATCCTGAATTAGTCAATGGGAATATCCTTTTTTACAAACCTTCTGACGACCTCCTGGACAAAAAGCTGGAGATAAAATTGAATGAAGAAAATAAAACTTATATTGATACAAAAGAATTATCAGCAGGCTTGTGGAAAATTAAAGTAGAATGGGCTGTTAATGATGTTACTTACTATAATGAAGAATCCATGATGGTGCCTTAGGGGGCTTCGCTTTATTATCTTTGTTTAATTCTTGTGCATGGCAAGCTTCTCCCCCTAATGGTATAGTAATTCTAAAGGATATTTATGGAAATATGGACTGGTTTTCTTATCGGGTTTTTAGGGAGTTTTCATTGCGTTGGAATGTGCGGACCAATTGCGCTTGCTCTTCCTATTGGAAATTCTTCTAACTTTCAATTAATTGTCGGTAGAATATTATATAACATTGGCAGAAGTTTAACATACGCTTTGTTCGGTGCGGTCTTCGGTCTATTTGGAAAAGGGATTGAGCTTGCCGGACTTCAAATGTATGTGTCTGTTGCATTGGGTATTTCAATTCTGCTTTATTACGTTATCCCCGGTAAATACAAGGGTAAATTGGCATTAACAAAACCTTATATAGTAATAAGCAGTTTTGTTAAGCAGGGATTTACCCGACTTACAAAAACCGGATCACCGCAAGCTCTATTTGTATTTGGAATTATCAACGGATTTCTCCCGTGCGGATTTGTATATGTTGCTCTTGCAGGCGCTATTACTACTGGAAGTGCAATATCGGGTGCGTTATATATGCTGTTATTCGGTTTAGGAACTGCCCCGATAATGTTTGCAACTTCGTTAGTAGGTAAATTCTTATCAGTGAAATTGAAGCAGCGAATGAACAAACTCATCCCGGTTTTTGCTATTATACTTGCAATAATATTTATTTTACGCGGACTTAGTTTAGGAATTCCATTTGTAAGTCCGCCGCAGAAAATGTTAGTGCCGCATGAAAAAGGAATAATGAAACATAATATGTAATCTAATTTAGGATTTGAATAAATGTTTATTAAAAAATATCTAATAATAATGTTTTTAACTCTACTTTTACTGGTAGCTTGTTCTGATAAAAATGATGAGAACCGACCGCCATCCACTCAGAAAAAAATTATTGACAGCCTCACTATTGTAAAAGAAAACGAAGCGGTAAAAACAAAGAAACTCAGACATGAACTCGATTCATTAAAAAAACATCTGGATAGTCTTAAAGCAATTTCTTCTGACTCGACTCATCGACCTTAAATATTTTTAAGAAATTCTAATTGAAAATTAGTATCCTTATAGTTAATCCAAAAGCGTTTTTACCAAAAAAATTTACTTGTCATGAAAAATTTAAAACATTTCTATTTTATTATACTATTAGTTGTAATATCTACACAGCCGTTCTATTCTCAAAATGCCGATACTTTAAAATCAGAACAAATTACTTCCATTAAGCTGACAGATATTCCGATAGAACTTGAAAAAGCCACATCAATAGTAGCTTTGGAAGAAAGTAAACTTAAAAATTCAAAGATTGTTGAAAAAGTGAAACAACAATTTGAAAAAACAAATTCTAACTATGATGCTCAAAAATCCAAATTAGATTCGCTTAATTTGAATAATCAAACTTCAGGTAAAATTAAAGAACTACTAAGACAATGGCAGGTAGTTCAAAATGATGTTACATCTTTTCTTAATGATATAACTGATCAGACAACTACACTCGAAAGGGAAAAAGCGAATTTTATTCAACTCGGGAAAGTGTGGAGACAGACAAAAGAAGAAGCATCCCAAAAGAAGATTCCATCGGACCTAGTTAAAGCCATCACCGGTCTTGAGAAAAAAGTAAAAAACATTGAGAAATTAATTACAAATGAATTGAATACCCTACTTGTAATTCAAACGAATCTCTCTAAAAATAGTATAGGAATAGAAAAGATAATAACAAAAATCAGAGAGATCGATAATGCTAACAGAAGGAATATTCTTGTGCGAAATGCACTGCCAATTTGGGCGTTGGATAAAGATACTACACAAGCAAAACCTTTAAATGATGAACTTGATGATATACTGAATTCCTACAAAACTGCTTATACTGAATTTTTAGTAACATACAAAGATGATGTGCTTAGTTTTATTGTTATGTTTCTCCTCTTCTTGTTGTTTGTGATCAGTCTCAAGTCTCATAGTAAAGAAATAGAATCTGAAGATAAAAAAAATCAGGAATCTTTAATTGTATTTAGTTATCCATTATCAGCAACCCTGTTAATATTTGGTATCTTAATGTCATTCTTCTATGGAGATGCACCGGCAGCATTCAAGAGTATTGTGAAGATAATATTATTAATACCGCTGGTTAGAATTTCAGTCAAGATAATCAATCCGCAGCTAGTTAAGGCTCTCTATGTTTTTTCCGTGTTGTTTGTACTAAACCAAGTAAAAGTGGCGGCATCAAGCGCAACATTAATTGAGCGGTTACTTTTATTTGGATTGGAGATTATTTCAATACTGGGAATAATATGGCTGATAAAGAAAAATCGTTTTTCAGAGAATCTATATGCTGAAGAAAAAAAAGCCTTTGTTGTTCTTGGTAGGCGAATAGCATTAAGTTTATTTGCCATTTCATTCATTGCCAATATTTTTGGATTTGTAAAACTTGGTATTGTATTGGTAAATGGTATTTATGAAACTGTTTTTGCTACCTTTATACTTATCGTCGGCATAATTATTATCCGTGCAATTGTTCTGGTTTTTCTAAAAACAAAATTTGCTCAGAGATCCAGAGTTATACAATATCAATCGGAGAAGATAAAACATACAACTGAAAAGATAGTTCAAATTTCAGCAAAAATAATATGGATTGTCATTGCCCTGGGAGCTTTTAATATTTATGTGCCGGTTAGAGATTGGGTTGTAAAAATTCTGACCGATGAAATTGGGTTTGGTAATTTTTCAACATCATTGGCTGACATTTTTCTTTTTATAGTAACAGTTTGGGTGTCATTTAAAATTTCAAGATTTATAATTTTTATTTTGGATGAGGATATTTTACCGCGGTTAAGTCTGCCGAGAGGCGTTCCCGGAACTATATCTACGTTAACCAAATACTTCGTTATTATATTGGGTTTTTTAATTGCAGTGTCTTCTGTTGGACTCGATCTCAATAAATTTACCATACTTATAGGAGCACTTGGTGTTGGTATTGGTTTCGGTCTTCAGGACTTAGTTAATAATTTCATCTCCGGTCTGATATTGATTTTCGAAAGACCAATTCAGGTTGGCGATGTTGTTCACTTTAATCAGATTGAGGGAAGAGTAACGAATATCGGGATCCGTTCAAGCAGAATAAAAACATGGCAGGGTTCCGAAATAATTGTTCCGAACGGACATCTTGTTTCTAATGATGTTATCAACTGGACTTTCTCGGATAAAATGAGACGAATTGAAATCAAGGTAGGTGTTGAATACGGCTGTGATGTTAACCAGATAAAGGAACTGCTTCTTAGCTGTGCAAAGGCAAATGATAGAATTCTGTCAAATCCCGAACCGGTAGTGATCTTCAGAGACTTTGGTGAAAGTTCTTTGGATTTTGAATTGCGTAGTTGGACAAGCAACTTTGATCTCTGGTTTACAATAAGCAGCGAGTTGCGTTTTGCAATAAATAAAATTTTTGAAGAGAATAACATAACAATTCCTTTCCCGCAAAGAGATATTTATATTAAAACTCCAAAAGCTGCTGACCCGATAGAGGAGAGTAAATCTGAGGAACAAAAAAAGAAAGAGGAATAAATTATGCAGACAATTTTAGGAGCCGGCGGAGCACGGCGGAGCAATAGGAACTGAGGTTGCAAGGTCTTTAACGACATATACAAACAGGATCCGCCTTGTTAGCAGGAATCCTCAAAGAGTGAATGATACCGATGAATTATTCAAAGCGGATCTTACAAAACCTGATGAAGTATTGAAGGCTGTTCAAGATTCTGATATTGTATATTTAACAGTTGGACTTCCTTACAACTTAAAAGTCTGGCAGGCAGCATGGTCGGTGATAATGAAGAATGTAATCGATGCATGCAAACAGTACAACACTAAACTGGTATTCTTTGATAATATTTATATGTATGATGAAAACCATTTGAATCCAATTACTGAAGATGCACCTATCAACCCACCAAGCGAGAAAGGAAAAGTTAGAGCGCAGATTGCTGAAATGCTTCTTAAAGAAGTGAGATCCGGTGATCTAAAAGCCCTAATTGCCAGATGTGCAGATTACTATGGACCGAATATTAAAAACACAAGCATGTTAACCGAAACAGTAT
>JAADIB010000396.1 GCA_013151565.1 Chlorobiota bacterium | reverse complement strand
TATAACGATGATTATTTGTCTTTGAACATCAGTGATTGGAACTTCTAAATCTGATTTTGGAGGAATTAAATAAAGTTCTATTTTTCCAAACCACATCATTACTTTAAAATATTTAGCCAACTGCGGATAATTTTCATCATCGTAATGTCCGCGAGGTTTAAATTGACTGAAATCTATTTTCCGAAAAGTCTTTGAGAATAATGGTCTTGCTGATGCATGATAAGAGTTTATATCACTTAACAAACTGTCAACTAAATTAATATTATCATTATAATAAGGTTGATTGCTGCTGCTGAATAATTTTCTTGGAACGGTTAAATATACATCAAGATCTTTGAGCATTTGTGTTAAGCCGTCATCATCGTTATATTTTGCTTCCAAAGCGCTGAATGAATTATTCAAATTTTCTAATAATGTTGTAACTCTATCAATCAAAATGTATAATTCCGTTTCTTTCAATATTTTATCATAAGAAGCATGAAAAGCATGTAATACTGCGTCTGATGAAATATACACAGGCAGATCACTATGGTAAATATCTTCAAACTGTTCACCATAAGAACCTTTTGCCAAACGCTCCGATACAACAAAACCATTTTTCTGAATGAGAGATTTTTCTCCGTCGGTGAGTTTTAACTTTATTTCCACTGAATCATGAAAGTAAGCATTATTCCAGTTTGAAGTGATGCTGGCTTTAAACTCCCCGGCATCATGAGCTTTTAGTAACTGTTCGGAACTTATGTTTTCATTCTCCTGTAGGAAAATTTGGTAATCGGCAACATTGAATGATGATTGTCCAAGTAATAATTGTAAAGGAATAAAAATTAAAAACAGCAGGTTATATTTTTTCATTTTTATTCTCCTTCATTTTCGATTCTCATAATAAAAAGTAAGAAAAAATATTTATTAATGATACATTAATCCACAGTATCATTCTTGAATTATTATTACTTTAGTATAATAGTTTATCAGATTTTTTAGGGAGAATTTAGAATGAAATTAATGAAAATAACATTGTTATTGGTTTTTCCAATTATGTTCTCGTCAACTTATTTTGCACAAAGCACTGAAAAGAATAAAGCATCGTACGTTGAATATAAAAATGAATTTCTTAAAAAAACGATGAAAGATCTGGATGAGTATTACAGCAAACAAGAGAATAAAAAGAAGCCGAGAGAATCTCTTAAAATGGATTATACCGGAATTGATATTCCAAAATCGGTTGATGAATTCAAAGTGTTCTGGCACAACCCTCCTATTTCTCAAGGTATGACCGGTACATGCTGGGATTTTTCCACAACATCATTCTTTGAATCGGAGATATATAGATTACGCGGTGAAAAGATCAAACTTTCCGAGATATACACCGCTTATTGGGAGTTCGTTGAAAAAGCACGCCGCTTTATTCAAAAGCGAGGTGATTCATATTTTGCCGAAGGTTCTGAAGGTGAAGCGGTAAAATTAAATTGGGAGCGGCATGGAGCTATGCCCGAAGAGGTTTACACAGGATTATTAAAGGGGCAGCCGAATCACGATCACCGAAAGTTATTCAAAGAGATGAGTTCATATTTGAAATCAGTAAAAGAAATGAACGCATGGAACGAGGAAGAAAATCTAAGTACAATAAAGGCAATGCTAAATCATTATTTAGGTACACCGCCGGAAACCTTTGAGTACAAAGGTAAAACTTATACACCGAAGAAATTCTACAAAGAAGTTATCAAACTCAATATGGATGATTATGTCGAATTCCTTTCAACTATTAAATACCCGTATTATACAAAAATTGAAATGGAAGTTCCTGATAACTGGTGGCATAGTAAGAACTATTATAATATTCCATTAACAGAATTTATGGATATTATTAAAAAGTCTGTGAGAAACGGATATTCTATTGCTCTTGGCGGAGACGTTTCAGAATCCGGTTACAATGCACAAGCTGACGCAGCGATGATTCCGTCATACGATATTCCTTCTGATTATATTGATGAATATGCTCGCGAGTTCAGATTTGCAAACAGAACGACAACCGACGACCACGGAATTCATGTTGTCGGTTATACGAAAAAAAACGGAGATGATTGGTATCTGATAAAAGATTCCGGCTCAGGTTCAAGAAATGGAAAAGCTAAGGGCTATTACTTTTATCATCAAGATTATATAAAGTTAAAAATGATCAGTTTTATGGTTCACAAAGATATGGCTAAAGATATTTTGTCCAAATTTAATAAATAATGGGTTTAGAGTAATCGATAATCATAGTTAGAACGGTATCTCTATCAATTAAAATAATTTGTTAGTATTTTTGATTGTTATTTAACAAGAGGTTATGATTATGGTTTTAAGTGAGTCTGAAAAAAATGAATTAAAACAACAGATAGTAAATTCTTTATTATCTTCCAACGAGATTCAGAAGATAATTGTTTTTGGTTCATTTTTGAATTCTAAAAACCCCAATGACATAGATATTGCAGTATTCCAAAATAGTTCTGAGGATTATCTCACTTTGGCTTTAAGATATCGTAAATTGATTAGAGTTATCTCAAAAAAAATCCCGGTTGATGTTATTCCAATTAAAAGTGATTTGGGGAGTAACTCTTTTATTGATGAAATTGAAAAAGGTGAGGTCATTTATGCGAGAGGAAACTAAATACTGGCTTAAATTTGCTAAAGAAAACTTAGATGCAGCTAATGTACTTTTAGAGTCGTCACTTTTTAATCCATGCTTACAGAACATCCAGCAAAGTGTTGAAAAAACTCTGAAAGCACTTTTAATAGAACATGCAATTGGGCTTTTAAAAACTCATAGTATTACTGAACTAGTTGAACTTTTAGCTAAAAATAATTTTGATATTGATATTACAGAAGATGATTGCGATCTCTTAGATAGTATTTATTTATCGACAAAATATCCAGTTGGAAGTGTGTTGCCAGACTTTGAACCAGATAATCAAATTTGTATTCGATCACTTGAAATAGCTAAAATGGTTCTGAAGGATGTAAAAGATAAGCTGAATTAGGTTTTAAATAATGACATGACTTAACCTCTTGTTAATAGATTATTTAGTGTTATTATACGAATAAGTGAAAAATCTAAATGTTGCTAAAATGCTGATGATTGTGTAGCTTAGAACGTTATTTTCAAAACTATTGTACCATAATTAATGAAACTTACTGAACTTACTCAAATTAATAGTCTTTTTCATACTGACTGGCATCCTGACAATGGTGATTTTGTAAAAGAAAACTCTATTAAAGACGGTAAGATTATGGAAAATAGAATTCGGAGACATAAAATTGCAGTTTGGGCATTATCTACATTAATATTTTTGTTATTCGCTTTATCGATGATCTTACTTTCGAGATAACATAAAATATTTCGTTACTTAATCAAGAACCATTTAAGTATCTTTTCATCAAGAAAAGTGTTTCATCGATTTTATGCGGTCTATAGCCTAACTCTGTTTCTGCTTTCAAATTTACTAAACCGGATTTTAACGGTCTTGGAGCTGGCTGATGTAATTCTGCTGTGACGATCTCCGTTATAAGTGATTTATCTAGATCAAAATAATTCGCGATCTTATATGTGAATTCTAAACGCGATAGCAGTTGCGATCCGCCAATATTATAGATCCCCTTTTTCTTGGTTTCAATGACTTTTGCTATTGCAGAGATCAGATCATCGATATATGTTGGATTGTTGATTTGATCATTAACGATTTTTATCCGCTCTTGATTCCTCAGAGAGTTAACAACCCACTTAACAAAATCGGGTCGTCCAAACTTCGTGGGACCGTATAACACATTCGTTCTAATTATAGTATAGTGAACATTACTCGAAACAATTGCATTCTCAGCAGCTAGTTTTGTTTTACCATAGTAACTTATCGGGTTAGGAAGATCAGTTTCATGGTACGGTCCGGCAGTTCCATCAAAAATATAATCCGATGACATATGTATCAAGTGAGCTTTACAGCCTTTTATATACTTTACAATATTCTCAACACCTGTAACATTAACTTTCCATGCTAATTCCTTTTCACTTTCACAGCCGTCAACATTTGTATATGCCGCAGCATTGATCACAACATCAGGACAAAAATTGTTGATCAAACGCTTCACCTCCCGGGGGGAAGAAATATCAACTTTTGAATACTCTACCTCCGGGAAGAACGAATTATCCTCAAACGATGCACAGAATAATTCAACATCCCTCTTGAACATAAAATATTGAGTTAACCCTTGACCCAGCATTCCATTAGAGCCGAGCACCATTATACGCTTTTTAATTAAGTTGTTTTCCGATATCATTTTTTAATTTCTTATATTCTTTTAGTGATTTATACGTTGTCGTTAACCCGGCAGCGGTGTTGGCAAATTTAAGTGCAGTACTGGGATTGTCTGTTTCAGTTAACTTGTAAAGAAAAGATGTTCCGAAAGCATCACCGCAGCCAACCACATTAACGGCATTAACTTTCAGTGCATCAATACTTATTTCATCACCGTTACCCGAATACATTTCTACTCCCTTTTCACCCTTTGTGATTATAACAATCTCAACACCCAGAGAAAATATTTTTTCAATCAATTCTGTTTTATCTATTTTACCGAACAACATCCACATCTCATTTTGATTCATTTGAATAATATCAATATTCTCAAGCCAGCGTTCAACATTTTCGATCTGCTTGAATTTTCTTTCACCTTCAATATTATATCCTCGCGCTAAAGTATGAACATCAAAATAAATTCTGCATTTACTTTGTTCTCTAATAAAAGATAGATCATCAGTGTCAATATCATACCCGGAGATCATATTGATCAGTATGCCGTCAAATTGTTTATAGTCAATTTGAGATGACAGCGTGATCTTATCAGCAGCTTTGTGGTAGCATTCATGACGCTCTTTATCATCGAATAATCCCAATGTTACAATTGGAATACTTTCCGTTGTAGTTGAATAATCTAAATTCACTTTATTATAAACAGGGCTATACATTTCATAATTCTCTTTTGGAATTAAAGTTGCCAGATAAATTTCATCACTTTCCTCTTTAATGTTCACGAGCGTATTAATTGTGTGATAAATT
>JAADIB010000084.1 GCA_013151565.1 Chlorobiota bacterium | reverse complement strand
GCCGAAAGCATTCTTATCATTCCTGCTCTAAGCATTAAAATGTGACTTGGAATTACCGCATCTGTAGGTACTTCTTTCATTGTAGGGATAAATGTTTTGCTTATTCTCATTACGCTTCTTTATTTTATTTTAAAATTAAGGTGCAAAATAATTAAAGAGACGTTGAATTCAAAAGATGTAATTTATGGTGGAATTATTTGCTACGATAATTTATTAGACTACCACCAGGTTTCGGCTTGAATGCCGGAAGTTAATCCGTCTTTTTGGTTACCGTAGGAAAGCGGGGATATTTGTCCTACAAACGAATCAGACTAGGAAAGCATAAGTAACAAAAACTCTTAACGCAGAGCGGCTCATAACCGTGTTCCTCAGAGTAATCTGCGGCGCTAAAATGATTTTAATTAATGATCCGCTATCCACTCCTTCCTGTTTTGTATAATCCCATCCCAATTCCACTGTAAGAGAAAAATACTTATTGAAATGCCAAATGGAGCGCAGACCAAAAGAGAACCATTTAAAATTACTGTTTGAAGCCAAACCATTATTGAGGTCTTGATAAACAATAGAACTCTGCAAAGAAAACTTGTAACTGAAATTCACTAAGAAATCATTGATCACTCTTAACCTTTTTATCTCATCCGGATTATAAATATCGCCAGGATCCAAAGTTGCTCCTAAAGGCGACGTCATCACACTTCTGTAGTTTTCTGCTGCACCGGTTCCATAAAAACATTAAAGATATTTCTGCTCTCTTCCTTTTTAATGGGAAAGACATAAAACATTCCAAGCGACCAGCCTTTACTATCTGTAAGCGTATATTTCCCTTGTTCCGTAACAATTGAATCGCCATTAAGAAAAGAGTACGTTGCAGTAAACCCTGAGATCAAATGAGGATTTGTTTATAACAAACTGATTTGTCGGATACAAACTACTCGATGGTGACAATTGGTCAACAGATCTTCCCATATAAGCAAGCGCAGTTTTAATTCCACCAATCATAAAATCTTCAATCCTTCCGACGAAACCACTTATGTCTCGATACTAAAAATCATTTAGATGAAGATCATGCCTGTCATAATAACGCTGTCCCGCCCAAAATCTGGCTTCCGGATATGCCTTCCAAACCCCTCCTGCTATAACATAGGCTTCTTTCAATGAAAAAGTTGTCTGATGGCTATTGCTTCATCGGTGTTACTAGCGTAAACAGCGCTCGCGTATTAAAAGATACCCCCTCCTTATCTTTCATGAAAGTTAAAATAACTTCCCTCACAAGTTAATTTTTAAGTTATCAAAGTCGAGAATAAGAAATGTTTTATAAAAGATAAACTAACTACAACTCTTAATAACTTTAATTAAATTAGCATCGGAAATATTTAAGTTTAAGGATCGAGCAAGTGCTGTTTAAGCAATATTCTGTGATTTTATTTTTATTTAGCTCTCTTCTTTTTGCTCAACAAAAGGATACTGTTAAGACGTACAATCTCGAAGAGATTACAGTTGAAAGCGGCATTACCATTGAACCGAAGCCAACCATAAAGTTTGATCAAAAGTTTCTCACACAATTCGACGGCAGATCGGTTTTTGAAACCGGTTATTTTATGCCATCTATAAAACCGCAGACAAATTCGCGTGGTGAAAGTTTGTTTTATATCAGGGGTTCAAACGAACGACAGCTCGGACTTTTTTTTGACGGAGCCTATTTAAATATTCCTTGGGATAATAGAATTGATCTTAGTCTCTTACCGACCGCATCTATCTCGGAACTGAAAATCATTAAAGGAATTCCTTCCGTTATCTACGGAGCCAATAATGTTGCCGGCGTGATTATTGGTACTTCAAAAAATTATCAGACCTCTAAACTTTCAGGGAATGTGTCCGCGCAGTTCGGTGATTTTAACCAGAGAAAACTTTCTCTTACCCTCGGGCAAAAGATAAATAACATCTCTTTTCTTTTTTCCGCCTCGCATTATAACAGAGACTCATATATATTGCCCAAAGATTTCAGCTCAATTGAAAATCCATTTAAACAGCGTATCAACAGCTACCAGCAGACTGACGGGCTTTTTGCTAAGATCAAATACGACTATCAAAAATTATCCAATGTACAGGTATCATTTCAATATTTGAATTCAGACAAAGGAGTTCCTCCCGAAATAGATGTTAAAAAGCCGAGATACTGGCAGTATCCTGTGTGGAACAAGATAGGGGTTAATGTTTTCGGCAAGCATTCTTTCAGTTCTAACAAAAATTCATTTCTTGATTATGTTTTTAATGTTTATAATTTTAAAATGCAAATCAACCAATTTGCAGACCAATCTTATTCTGTAATTTCTAATATTGAAAAGGACAATGATCTTGTTCTATATGGTAAACTGATTTATACAACTTTTGTCGGCGGCAGTTCAATTTTAAGATTTTCCTTCAGTGGATACAATACTACTCACAAGGAGAAGTTTTTGGCAAACGATTTTCAGAAAATCAAATATGTTCAAAATGTATACAGCGCAGGTGTTGAATATGAATTTCTTACTAGTCGATTTACCGCAATACTAGGTGCAAGTCTTGACGGAAGCGCTTCACCTAAAACAGGAACTTTTGAAAGTAATCACAGTTTAACCGCCCTGGGTTTGAACTTAACGACCAAGTATTTGTTTTTGAAAAGTCTTTCGCTTCAGCTTAATTTGGGAAAAAAATCTCGCTTTCCCTCAATGCGTGAATCTTATTCAACAGGATTGGGAAGGTTCATTATAAACCCCGATCTAAAGGCAGAAACAGCTTACGACGGTGAATTGGGTTTACAGTTTACGTTCCCTCAAGGACATCTTTACGCCAATATATTCTTGAATTACCTTGAAGATGGGATTGTGAGGGAAGTTATTCACACTGATGATGGGAAAAAATTCATGAGAGTGAATAAAGCCGGCATTCAATCTTATGGTTTTGAATTGCAGTCAAACTATTCCATTACACGCAAGATAGATGCCGGATTTCAATTCTCATTTATTAGATCGTACGCAAAAAATAACGATACGGACAAGTACACTGATACACTAGAATATAAACCAACATTGATCAGCAGTGTTTATATTAATTATTCTTTTGCTAAAGATTTGTCAGCGTTGTTTGAGGCTACTACCATTCAGAATGAGTTCGGTTATCAAGAGGGTTATGACTACTTTAGAAAACTTCCTTCCTATTATTTAATAAATTTTAGATTGACTTATTATCTGCATTTAACTCGAGACAAAACCTTTCAATTTTACGGGAGAGTTAATAATATTTTTGATGAACTTTATTATACTCAATGGGGGCTGCCGGAAGCAGGACGACAATTTACGTTAGGAGTAAATTTTGAGTTCTAATATTCTCATCATTTAAATCTATTTTTCATAACTTTCTTTTTTTAATTTTAATTTAGTCAGAGGACAAAATGAACAGGGATATAACAGCATTTATTCCATACAACGGGTTTAAACATACTTCACAAACAGTTGATAACCTGTTAGCAAGTTCTGTAATAAATAACGTGGTTTTAGTTGTTACCGATGAAACTCTTCCGCCGATAAAGAGCTGTGAAGTATTATATACAAAATCATTTTTCTCAACCAAAACCGTTGAGTTGATCTCTGAGAATTCCGATACAGAATACACTATGATTTTAACTCAGGATGATCTTATAGATTTCGGACAGTTCGCTTTGGAAAGATTTAGAGATGTTGCCGAAAACACTGATGCCGGATTGGTTTACTCAGATTATTACGAAAAAAAGAATGGCAAAGCTATTCCGCATCCGGTAATTGATTTGCAATTTGGCAGTTTACGAGACGATTTTAATTTTGGACATATCTTTTTTTATAAAACCGATGCAATAAAAAGATCTGTCAGCAATAATCAGCAAGACTTTAACTCTGCCGGATTTTATAATTTGAGATTACGTGTTTCTCAAGATTATCCTATTGTAAGAATTCCCGAATATTTATATACGTCTGTTGAGTCGGATTTAAGAAAATCAGGGGCAAAACAGTTTGATTATGTTGATCCTAAAAACCGTGAAGTTCAAATTGAAATGGAGCAGGCTGTTACTCAGCATTTGAAAGATATCGGGGCATATCTTTCACCTAATTTCAAGCAGATCGAGCTGGACGAAGAAGACTTTGAAAACGAAGCAAGTGTGATAATCCCGATTAAAAACCGTGTAGGCACAATTACCGACGCTGTTGAATCTGTCCTAAAACAGAAAACAGATTTTAAATTTAACCTAATTGTTGTTGATAATTATTCTGATGACGGAACAACTGAAAAGCTAAAAAAAATTGCCGAGCATGACAGCAGACTTATTCACGTAATCCCGGAGCGTAAAGACTTGGGAATCGGCGGATGCTGGAATGAAGCAGTGCATAGTAAGTATTGCGGTAAGTTTTCCGCCCAGTTGGATAGCGATGATATTTACGCAGACGAAAATACTCTTCAAGCTATTGTTGATAAATTCCATGAGGAAAAATGCGCAATGGTTATCGGCTCATATAAGATCACAGATTTTGAATTGAACGAGATTCCCCCCGGACTTATTGACCACAAGGAATGGACACCGGAAAACGGTAGAAACAACGCACTCAGGATCAATGGTCTTGGAGCACCTAGAGCATTTTATACTCCTCTTCTGCGTAAAATTAAAATCCCTAATGTCAGCTACGGTGAAGATTATGCTGTAGGACTAGCTTTATCACGCAACTATCAGATCGGTAGAATTTATACTTCAATTTATCTGTGCCGCAGATGGGAAGGAAATTCAGACGCTGCTTTGGACATCAGCAAAACGAATCATCACAACACTTATAAAGATAGAATACGAACTTTTGAGGTTTTGGCAAGACAAAAACTGAACAGAACAAATGGATAAAACAAAAATAATTGACGAAAAAATTCTTGCCAACTATTTATCCGGGAACACCTATGCTGATAAAGCAAAGGCTCTGATTGCACATCAGAAAGACAGTTGGGATTTGGTAAGAAAGAATTATTCTAATCTCGAAAAAATTGAAAAGAAAGTTTTTGTGTTCGATAATTTTAAAATCGTAGTTCAGTTCAATCCAGGTAGAATTGTATCTTCTTCTGCAAAAGTCGATGCCAAATC
>JAADIB010000363.1 GCA_013151565.1 Chlorobiota bacterium | reverse complement strand
CTAAAATTACTCCAATCTATGATACCAAAGGTACATTTAATGTTGAAGTTATAATAGAAATTATGGAGGGTGTTGTAAAAAGGATCGGAGATGAAAACCCGCAAGAAACCCCTCAGCAAAAAGTAAAGAAATTAGTTGCAAGGGGATTGAAGGCACAATTAGAATCGGAAAGCATGGTAACAGGAAAACTTTATGTAAGACTGGATTTTTTCCTAATGAGGAATTAATACTTGAGGGACATAACCCCGATTTAGTTGAGATACCGTCAATCCCAAATACATTCGAACTTCTTGAACAAGATGCTAAAAAGATATTTGACCGCTTGGGTAAAATAGAATTTGAGAAAATATCCGATAGTTAGCTCAGATAGTCTTGTACGTGATCCCAGCCTATATAAAAGCTTAGATGAAATGGCTGAGAATCTGAGACTTTCTCAAAAATTCATAATGGATCTTGACAGTTCCCTTGCTCCCATAACACAAGGGTTTGGGTTTGCTGAAGTTACTGCCTCAACAGACGAGACATTAAAAGAGATACAGAAATTAATGATGCGGCTTGAAAGTGTAACCGCAAATAACAGATACGAACTGCATCAACTATTAAAAGAATCCAGAAAGACATCTGAATCAATGAGAAATTTAACCGATTACTTGCAGAGAGATCCAAGTAGTCCTTTTTATGGTAAGTAAAAATTGGAGATAAATGTAATCAAAGTGTCTGCTGGCTGTCAGATAATTTTTAAGTGTGCAGTTATATTTACTTCAAGTTTTATTAAAAATAATAATCATAAACAAAAAAGGAGTAATAACATGAAACAACTGAAACTTAAAACCGCCGGCTATCTGATGGCAATAATTTTATTTTCTGTTACGTTGTCAATGTCTAATCAACTGTTTGCACAAAATTCAGATCTAGTTACTGTGCAGTCGGCAAAATCTTATGATAATACCGTAGATCAACTTAAAACAATGATTTCAAAGAATGGTATGATGGTATTAGCAGAAATAAATCATGGTAAAATTTTATCTATGACCGGTCTTAAAATGAACGGGGTCTCATTATTCGTAGGTAATCCTCAAATAGGTAAAAAGATATTTACAGTAGAAAAAGGAGTTGGAGTTGCCGTACCAATTCGCATAAATGTTTTTGAAGGCGATGATGGGAAGACATATATAAATTATGTTAAACCATCTGCTGCACTTTCTTCATTCAACAACAAAGTCGTCAAAGAAACAGCAATGATGTTAGATAAAAAAGTTCAAATGCTTACAAGTATGATGGCTAAATAATAATATATTATTAAAACGGTGAATTTTATTTTCACCGTTTTTATTTAAAATTTAATTGGTTTTTAAAATGAAATATGAATACAAAAAATTATCGCTTAGTTTATTAGCTCTTTTGGCAGCTGTCATTGGTCCTAATCTATTTGTTGTTGCTCAAGCGGGATACGCTAACCTTAGCGATCTTGCAGTTACGTACCTTTTCCCGTCAATAGCCGTTTTAATAATAATACATGTTTTAGGTTATTTTATTGGTCTTAAAGAATTAAGCGACCAATTAAGAGTTGGCTTTGTTGCCGGAGTAATAGGAACAATTGGTTTGGAAGTTTTTCGAATAACTGGATTTAATTTGGGCTGGATGCCTGGTGATCTTCCCAAACTAATGGGAGTTCTATTATTAGATCAATTTGCTTTAGGTCCTGATACTGCATCCAATATAGCCGGGTGGTCCTATCACTTCTGGAACGGCGCAGCATTTGGAATTATTTATAGTATCCTTTTCGGAAAAGGTAAGGTTTGGCTGGGCAGTGTTTATGGATTTATCATGGGAGTGTTTTTTATGATCAGTCCTGTCGTAATTGCACTAGGCGTTGGATATTTTGGTGTCGATTTTAGCGTTGGATTCCCGATAACTGTTACTTTGGCTCATCTCGCCTATGGAACGTTACTTGGGTGGTTTGTTTATAGATGGAATAAAAAAGATTTAAGTATATTCATCTTGCTAAAGTCATTGGTCAATAAAAAATAATTCCAATTTTGATATTAAAAAAAAACAACTTGTTAAATTCAATAAATCATAAATATTTAAATTAGTAAAATCCCATTGATAACTCACTGGGGTTTTTTCATTTAAATATCAAAAAGCGTTTTTCTAATCCACGTCCTAAAGTGGCAAATAAAAAACAAATTTTACACAAAATGTGTTAATAATAGGTCAGTTGTTTATTGGCATTATTCGTTTCCAATTAATATGTTTTTCAAATTGCATAGTACTGAAATCATATAAAAATTATAAGTCTTCTTTTCATTATCTTTGTACTCTTATTTACAGAGGTTTTATTAATGCCACAAATAATTACTCTTTCCGTAACACCGTTTACTTATTAGAAAAATTGTTGAGAAAAATTAAAATATTCTTATTGATATTGATCATGTTATCCGGGTTCTCTTATGCACAAGATTCGCAGTATTGGTCAAAACAATACGGTACTTATGGTGGATTACTTGGAGGTACAGTAATTGGGGCTGTTTCTGATTTAAGCGCAGCATTTTACAATCCAGGAGCAATAGCTTTTTCTAAAGACTCAACCCTATTGTTAACAACAAATTCTTATCAATTTATATATTTAAATTTTCAAGATGTTGTACAATCCAATCTAATTCTAGATTCATGGTATTCCAATGCCTCTAGAGGTATATTTGCTGTTCGTCTTCCCTTTAATTGGTTAGGCAATGATAAGTTGGTTGTTTCATATATAGCAAGGCAAGATTTTACCTTTAATTCAGCGGGAAATTCTTTTACTCCCTATTATAGTGATAAATATAACTCTTGATTTCTTGAATTGAACTATTCTATTTTTGAGAGTTGGTTTGGTATAACATGGTCAAGTCCTTTCTCTGAGAATATTGGGTTCGGTATAACAATGTACGTTCCTTATAGATCTCAGAGAGTCTTAACGAATGGAAGCAATGTTGAATATAATAATAGCGACGGGTATAATAAAAGTTTAATTATGACAACCGATTACGATTATTATAATTTAAGATTATTATGGAAAGCTGGTGTTTCAATTAAATTAGGAAAAGTAATGCTTGGGCTATCTTTAACTACGCCAAGTATAAATCTATACGGAAGCGGAAGTGTTTATGCTCTTTTCGCAAAATCAAATATAGATACACTTGCAAACCTTCCGGATTTTGCAAATAATTATCAAGAAAATTTATCCACAAAATTTAAGTCCCCCATCTCTATTGGATTTGGTGCAGCATATTATTGGGAAACAACCGTGTTATACTTTTCTGCTGAATGGTTTAATAAGGTCAATACATTTGCGATTTTGGAACCTAAACCTTTTATTACTCAATCGAGCGGAGAACTAAACAAATATAATCTTGACTATTCATTAAACAGTGTATTCAACTTTGGTTTTGGAGTTAAACAGACAATTAATAAAAACTTTACCTATTACGGAGGTATTACTACCGATAGAACCGCCTATAATCCTAATGCGCCTAATCCTTTTGTTTTATCCACATGGGATATTGTTCATATTCGTTCCGGCGGAGAATTTAAATTTCATAATTTAAGTATTACTCTTGGTTTAAGCTACGGTTACAGCGGTGATTTATTACGAAACTTTGACTTTTTCGGGCTATTCAAAAATGATGAAACAGATGTTATTTATCACCAAATAGATGTTATTTTCGGATTCTCATATTCCCTGTAAAACCATGTGTTTTAGCTAGACGTATATAACTCTTCTATTTTCGTTTTTGAAATCTCAATCATAAATTTTGCTAATTTTGCTGTTACATCTTCAACAAACTTTTTTCCCTTTTCCTGGTTGGCTTTTTTAGGATTTCCAATACCTGTATCTTCTGATACTCTATTCCAATTTCTAGGCGTCCAAACTTCTCTATTGTTTAATGCTTCTATGCTGAATTTGTTTGCTTTACCATCTCCGGCTTCTTCCAAAGGTAAAACCATATCTGGGAAAAGATGTTGCATAATGCTCGTTTCCATTTCACCGGCATGATCGCCAACCTCATCAAAATATTTTTCGTTTTCTAATATCTTATACCAGTCTGTAACCCCTATGAACATTGAGGAAAACTGCGGTATAAGCTCGCGTATCATAGCTTTGAAATCATTTCCTCCATGACCATTTATAATCAGCAGCTTATTTATTCCTTGGATGTTGAGTGATGTTAAAATATCTTCCAAAATCATCTTCTGTGTTGAAGGGCGAGTATGAAGACAAAACGGCAATTCAATCTGACCAGGATTTTGAACACCGAGCGGAATAGTAGGCAGCACCATAACTTTTGCTCCTCGCTCCCAAGCTTTCTCTGCTGCTAATTCTGAAATTGTTTTGGATTGATAATAATCAGTTCCATAAGGCAAATGATAATTATGCGGTTCTGTTGCGCCCCATGGTAAAATTGCTAATTCGTATCTACTGTTTTTTACAGTCTTCCAATTTGCTTCGTTTAAGATAAATTGTGTCATATATTTCTTAATTAATGGTAATAACTTTTATTAAAGGTTCTTTTGATTATTCAATATAAATATTATTTTAGAGTATAGTTTTAATTTCTCGTCTTTTTTTAATATTAAATATAAACCGAGTTAAATATGAAGTTATTAAAAGTAATTTTCTTTTTCGGATTTGCTATAATTCTTTATTCATGCAGTGAGAAGGAAACATCCCGACCTATTCCTAATATAGAAGTTTATACAGTTACTGCACAGACCGTTCCGATTTATCATGATTTTGTAGGCAGCATTGCGGGCAGAAAAGATATTGCAATACGCGCCAGAGTAGCTGGGTTCCTTGAAGGCATTCATTTTAACGAAGGAAGCGTGGTTAAAAAGGGTCGGTTGCTCTATACTATCGAAAGCCAGCAATACGAAGCACAATCAGCCGCTCAAATGAGTAAACTTGCAGAAGCAAAAACAAATCTTGCTCACGCTGAAAGTGAACTAGCCCGTATTGAACCCTTAGCGAAAACCAATGCCGTTAGTCAAAGCGATTTGGATGCTGCGGTTGCAAATTTTGAAGCTGCGAAAGCCATGGTAGAGGCTGCAAAGGCTAATCTCCGCGCTGCTAATATTCAACTAAGCTACACTAGAGTAAGAGCGCCCATAACCGGAATTATTGGGAAAACAAAAGCCAAAGTCGGCGATTTTGTGGGGCAGTCTCCTAATCCGGTAATATTAAATGTCGTATCCCAAATTGATACTGTGTTGGTAGATTTCTATCTAACCGAAGCAGATTATCTGAGAATTTTCAAAGAGTTTCTTGCAAAGGAAATTACCAATACCAATAAGAAAAGAAAAAAAAACAATCTCCAACTAATCCTTTCCGACGGTACAATTTATAAGGAAAAGGGAAGCGTTAGATTTATTGATAGGGAAATCGATGTTCAGACGGGAGCAATTCTTGTACAGGCTTCATTCCCCAATCCAAGCGGAATATTACGTCCCGGACTTTTTGGAAAAGTCCGCGCAAAAATAGATGTTGTTAAAAACGGAATTTTAGTACCGCAGCGTTGTGTTTCAGAACTCCAGGGAACATTCACCGTTTTTATTGTTAACAGCGAAAATAAAATTGAACAAAGA
>JAADIB010000412.1 GCA_013151565.1 Chlorobiota bacterium | reverse complement strand
CATCAAGTGTTGTAGCGCCAATGCATTGAATATCACCTCTGGCAAGTGCAGGCTTGAACATATTAGAAGCATCCAAAGAACCGGAAGCACCACCGGCGCCCACGATAGTATGAAGTTCGTCTATGAAAAGGATCACATCTTCGGCTTTTTCCAGTTCTGCCATTAGTGCTTTCATTCTTTCTTCAAACTGTCCGCGGTATTTTGTTCCGGCAACAAGTCCGGCTAAATCTAAAGTCACTACTCTTCTATCCTGCAGAATTCTCGGCACTTTCCTGTGTACAATACGTAATGCTAATCCTTCCGCAATAGCTGTTTTTCCTACACCAGGTTCACCGATAAGAACCGGATTATTTTTTTTCCTTCTGCTAAGAACTTGTGCAACTCTTTCAATTTCTTTTTCTCTTCCAATAACAGGATCTAACTTATCATCGAGCGCCATTTTTGTAAGGTTTCTGCCGAAATTATCAAGCACTGGAGTTTTCGATTTCTCGCTTTTCTTCATATTCGGTGGAGGTACGGATTCTTGTTTTCCTTCGAGCGGCTGGTTACTCATAATATAATTCAGTTCTGACCTTGCTGCTTCGTAAGTAACTTGGAACTGATGAAGTATCTGTGTAGCAATATTTTCTTCATCCCTTAATAAAGATAGAAGAATATGTTCTGTTCCAATTACATTTGATTTGTAAATCTTCGCTTCTATCTGTGTTATCTTTAATACTTTTTCCGCTTGCTTGGTTAAAGGAATATTCCCGATTGTTAGCGTTCCCCCGCTGGCTTTAACAGAATCTTCAATTGATTTTTTCAATTGTAGAAGATCTACGTTAAGATTTTTTAAAATCGTAATCGCAATTCCGTGAGCTTCTCTGATAATTCCGAGCAAAATATGTTCTGTCCCTATATAATCATGCCCTAAGCGCAGGGCTTCTTCTCTACTTAGTCTTATAACTTCTTGAACGCGTTCTGAAAAATTACCGTCCATTATTATTTCCTTTCTCTTAAAAATTTTATACTGAAATTTAAGCAATTATTTTGACTTAATATAACTATAGCTTCAATTTGAAACAAGGTTATTAATTATAACTATAACAACAAAAAATGTTCCAAGTTGACTATTATATTTTTTGCACTAAGATATCAACTATTCTTTTGGCGCTATTACCGTCCCATAGTTCCGGTATTTGTCCTTGTTTAAGATGACCGCTCAACACACTAAGAGCGGCTTCTCGAGCTTTGTCTAAATTGTTGCCTAACAATTGATTTGTCCCGACTTCAACGGTTATCGGTCTTTCTGTAGATGTTCTTAAAGTGATACACTGAACACCCATGTAGGTCGATTCTTCTTGAATGCCGCCGCTGTCAGTTAAAATAAGCTCTGCATTCTTGGTCAAACCCAAGAAATCGATATAACCAATCGGTTCAGTGATTATAATGTTCGAGTTTAAAGAATTGAAAAGATCAAAATTTTCCCATTTTTGTAATGTTCGGGGATGCATAGGGAAAATTATCCTTCTCTGTTCTGCTATTGTATTCAACAAATCTTTTAGTTTTATAGCTTGTTCTAAAATATCAACATTGCTGGGTCGATGTAAAGTAACCAGTACATATTTCCCTTTTGTGATACCAAATTTCTCATGTACCTTGGATTGCTCAGTTTTTGGTAAATAATTTATGAGGGAATCGATCATAACATTACCTGTTAAGAATATTTTATCATGATTAACCCCTTCATTTGCTAAATTACTCAAGCCGCTCTTCTCTGTAACAAAAAGATAATCCGATATTGAATCCGTAAGAATTCTGTTTATTTCTTCAGGCATCATCATATCCCCGCTGCGTAACCCGGCTTCAACATGTGCAACTTTAACATGTAATTTTGCAGCGGTAAGACTGCATGCAATGGTAGAATTTACATCTCCTACAACAATGATCAAATCCGGTTTTTCTTCTATCAGAATCTTCTCGAACTCGATCATTACCTTTGCAGTCTGTTCTGCATGAGAACCGCTTCCAACCCCTAAATAATAATCCGGTTTCGGAAGTTCGAGATCTTCAAAAAATATTTTTGACATCTTTTCATCGTAATGCTGACCGGTGTGACAAATAATATGCTGTATTATATTCGAATAAGTTTGAAAAGCCTTATGCAAAGGAGCAACTTTCATAAAGTTCGGTCTAGCTCCAACAACAGAGATAATCTTTTTCACTAAATGCCTTTAATGTAGATTAGATATTAATTTTAAATATTTTACAATAATTTCGTAACTAAAAAGTATTCATGACAGAATGAATGCTATCAGACCAAAGTTAAACCCTAATTATTCATTAGAAGCCTAATGAATAAACGCTCTACTTGGAGTAAGAGATTACCAAGATTTGTCCGAAGGATTCCCTCGGAGATGCAATAGATGAAGTCTTTGTTGCCTAAATTTTCTTTCCTATTGCAATATTTCGGTTAAACTTTTATTCGTTTACCCATTTAATAACACCCAACTCGAACTTATTTATTAACAGCGGATGATTTGGTAAAACTCTTAAAGTATATCCGAACTCACCTGTTGTAACACAGGAAATCACTCCCTCATAAATTAGGTTACCTGATTTATCATCCTTCGATAAATATTTCATTGTTACAAATTTGTTTGCATGCGGTTCATCTGCTTTATCAACTTTTCCGAAATAGATCTGAACTTCTATATCATTTGGAGTTAATTCCCCGATATTTAATTCTGCATTGACTTTAAATTTAGAGCCTATTTTAATTTCTTCGTTCTTTGGATTATCCACATTAACAAAATGAACTTCGTTCCAATGGGTAAGTAAGTTTGACTTCCACTGTGAGAAACTTTTTGCTTCTTCCCAATTGTTTTTCATTAATAGCTTTCGCTTTTTTAATGCATTCAAGTAAAATTTATTCGTGTATTCTTCAAGCATTCTATCGGTATTGTATACCGGTCCTAGTTGACTCATAGAAGCTTTTATTTTCATGATCCATTGTCTAGGAATATTCTCGTTAACTCTTTCATAAAAAAGAGGGATGATATCTGTTTCTAAAGTCTGGTATAGCATCCGTGATTCAACTTCATCTTGATATTCAATATCTGCATATTCTTCACCGCTTCCAATCTTCCACCCAACCGACCTGTTATATGCTTCGTCCCACCAGCCGTCAAGTACACTAAAATTCAAACCTCCGTTGGCTATTATCTTCATTCCGGAAGTTCCGCTTGCTTCTAATGGTCTACGCGGATTATTGAGCCAAATATCACAGCCCTCAACCATATAACGGGCAACATTCATATCATAGTTTTCAAGAAATACGACTCTCTTCCTCAGATTTTTTTCTTTAGCATAGTTAACAATTTCTTGTATAAGTCTTTTCCCTTCATCGTCATGCGGATGAGCTTTACCTGCAATGATAATCTGTACTGGTCGTTCATGATGTAATAATATATCGGATAATCTATCAATATCTCTAAAAAGCAAAGTAGCGCGTTTGTATGTCGCAAATCTTCTGGCGAATCCAATTGTCAATGCTGTTGAATCCAGTACTTCACCCGCCGCATTTATATCTGATTGAGATCTTCCCCAAGAGATGATCTGCTTGACTAATCTCTTTCTTGCGAATGCTACCAACCTTTCTCTTCTTCTTTCATGTGTGCGCCATAGTTCCTCATCCGGAATTTCATAAATAGATTTCCAAACTTCCGGGTTGGAAGTTGAATTTATAAAACCATCACCTAAATATCTGTATAAAAGATCCTCCATTTCAGCAGATAGATGCGATCTGATATGAATACCGTTAGTCACATGATCAATCGGTATCTCGTCAAACGGGACATTTTTAAAACCTCCAACCCACATTTTTTTAGATACTTCACCATGCAGTTTACTAACACCGTTAACAAATCCAGCCATGTTCATAGCAAGATGAGCCATGTTGAAATTCGTGGGGTCTTTATCTTTTATTATCGTTCCTAAACTGTAAAATTCTTTACTTGATATTTTAAGTTTGTTTCTATAAAAATCACCTAAATATTTTTCGACCAGATCATTAGGGAAAATATCGATGCCTGCCGGCACAGGAGTATGAGTCGTGAATATATTTGAATAAAAACCGATATTTTTTGCATCTTCATATGAAAGGTCATAATTAGTGATCAGATGATGGATTCTTTCCAAAGCTAGGAATGCCGAATGCCCTTCATTCATATGGCAAACAAGAGGTTTAATTCCAAGAGCATGTAAAGCTCTTATACCGCCGATACCAAGAATGATCTCCTGTTCTATTCTGGTCTCAATTGTTCCTCGGTACAATCCATAAGTGATCTTGCGGTCTTCGATAGAATTTTCCGTGATGTTAGTATCCAACACGTACAGTTTAACTCTTCCAACTTCAATTTTCCAAATCTGGGCATAGACTCTTCTCTTTGGAAAATCCACATGTATTTTTAATGGCTCTCCGTTCTTATCTTTCTCCAAAGTCATTGGCTGGTTATGATAGTCAATAAGTCCATAACTTTCCAACTGCCAGCCGTCGTTGTTCAGATATTGCTGGAAATATCCTTCTTTGTAGTTCAGCCCAACTGCAACTAAAGGGACTCCTAAATCACTTGCAGATTTAAGATGGTCCCCAGCCAGAACACCTAAACCGCCTGAATAAATTTGCAGACACTCCGTCAATCCAAATTCTGCCGAGAAATATGCGATATAACTTTTTTTGGATTTGTCAAAATTTGCTTGATACCATGAAGCTGTTGTCAGATAGTCCTCAAGCTGCTTGCTCACTCTGTTCATATGTGAAACAAAACCATCGTCCTTTGCTACTTCTTCTAACCTTTCCTGACTTAACTGACCCAGCAAAAGAACCGGATTATGATTTGTGGATTCCCAAAGCTCTTTATCAAGTCTTCTGAATAAAGCCAGTGCATCATTGTTCCAAGTCCAGTATATATTTCTTGTTATCTTTCTTAAGGGTTCTAATTTTTTCGGTAATGAAGGTATTACTTTAAAATTCCCAACAAAGTCTATCATGATGCTCCCCAAAAACAATTAAAAATTTAATTTATAATGTTATTTATATATACTTTAAAAAATAAAATATGAATTTATAAATATATCAATACTTTCAGAATAAGGTACAATAAATTATCACTTATTTAATTCCA
>JAADIB010000215.1 GCA_013151565.1 Chlorobiota bacterium | reverse complement strand
ACCGGTAAATAAGGAAAAGGAAAGGTTCTTTCTTTTATTGCTCAGAAATTGGAAAGAACCGTATATTTCATGCTGAAACGTAAGGAGCGGTTTGACATATATGAGTGAGATACAGGAAGTAGTCCGTGATCTGTCCTGTGTCGACCTGCACAAGTAACTAATGGCCACATTAAGTGGACTTATCTTTTTTAAACCAGGTAGGATGCATAAGCGAGCAGCAACGAAGTTGCGACCAGCCATGGCTTTCAGTTACCGATTTGATTCTACGGTTGATTCTACGGCTTCTTGATTTTAGTTGACCGCCTATATGTGTTTGATACGGATCACCATCTGTGTTATATCAATTTTAACACTTCATTTTTAAATTCATTATAGGTTGATATCTGAATCGTCATTATATTCATTTGTTAAATATGAACCGAATAGATAAATTTCACTGCACCCAGCTCTTTTTAATATTTGAACTGCTTTATTTCATTCAATACTTCATTTGGAACATCCATGACTATTATTTTATCATAATTCTATTAATATCTTAATTTTCTTTTACAGCTTTTTCAGAAGCTCGGATTGATATAACAAGGCTGTGGAAAAGGTCCATATTCGGCCTTGAATTGCTGCTTCCAGCAAAAACCATGACAACGTCAGCAGTCTACTTCATCCGGATTCACTACTCCTCGAACACTTCCTCGGCCAGCACAAAACTCGGAGTATGCACCAAAAGTACCCTGGCAACTACTCCGGTTTTGTTTTCGTAGCTAAATCGTACTCCCTGGCGAATGATACACGCGTCACCTGCAGAAAAGTCTGCAACCAGATCGTCAACAGTGAAGCTTATTCTACCTTCGATTACATAATAGTACTTGTCCGATCTTTTGGACCACGCGAGTTTGTGTTGGGCACCTGCCGGGACAGTGATCTCGGCCATAGATGAGCTGCCATCCAGTTCGGCGGTATAATCGCGTATTTCAAGGCCGTCGAATTTAATCGCTTTCAGAGATTTTCGTTCTATCTTCATATTTGTTCCTGTGTATAACGTCCCATTTGAGTAGTTTCACAATTACTTTATACCGGCTGCACTCTTTTTGCAATTAAATATGAAACTTAAAAAAAGATGCTGTGAAATCTACTCGAAATGATTTGGTATGTAAGTTTATCATCTGATCAGCGACAATTATAATACGAACGGTAAAAGTAATTGACGCTAATCAGAAAGGCTTTTTTCCATAGGATCCCTATTTAAAGTAATATAATACTGATATCTGTTTTCATTCCAATTGTAACTATTGAATTTTATTTTAAATTCGTTATTAAGTTCTATAGGATTAAAGAGGTGTTTACCAACCATTGTTTTTTCTTTGCTTATTTTGGTTTTAAAATTATGCGCATTAATACTAGAAATAATTTTTTTAATTTCCTTATAAAGGTCATTCTGATGTACTATTAAATATTCTTCTCCCTGGATATTTCGATGGAACTCTTATGTCATCAAGATTGAAAATATACTCATCGCTTTTCGTAAACCATAAGATAGTTTCATAGCGGCCTTAGAAACGTTTAGAAGCATGGAGACCATGTCCAAAATACCAAATTATCCTGTTTCTTAGTTTAAGATTCAACTTTTAAAAATATTGTAATAGAAAATATCCAAAGGGAATATTTCACCAGAGTCAACATAGTTCCCGACCTCCCAGCATATGCTGCCTCTTGGAGATAATACTCTAATGAGTTGCTTAATAATTTCTTCTTGTGTTTTTAAATATTTTTCTATTGATTGTTTTACTTCATATTCCTTTCCAACATTGTACGGGGGAGAAGTGATTATTAAACAAATCCCCCTGTTATTCCTTCGTATTCTATTTTTTTAAACAAGACCATTTAAAGACGCAGGGGCTTGCACCGACTTGCTATGTTGTATCATTTCAACCCTCCGTGTCAGTCTTAACCAGCCATCTGGAAGTTATGAAATCTCATATCCAACCTTTCTTTATCTGGCCAGTTCTCTTTTTTCCTAGGCAGCAGAAGTTTCTGCTTTTCAAGTTCCTGCAGCCCGTAGCGTAGCATCGGTCCATCATGTTCAAGCAAAATATCTTCACGTACTGAAACCAAATAATCCGGTGATATTCCAATAATATTCACATCAAACGCAGCGTGATGAATTTTACATAATGATAGACCATTCTGGATGATTGGCTCGCCACCCTCATCTGCATCTGGAATTATGTGAGCTGCATCCAACAGTTCTCGGTGCCCCAACGCGCAAAGCGAACATCTGTTGTCGTATGCAAATATGACCTTTTCGCGAAAAGAACTTTGATGTAAGCGCTGTTTTGTGTAAGCCATCACGTATTTTCTTACACTCAGAGAAGATTCCTTAATTTCCGTCCTAAAATATCCTTCGGCATTAACACCAAAAGCAAAGATCGGGTCAACCGCAACCATACAGAACAATTCTTCCGGAGAATTTTGCATCACAAACACCGGCCACACTGGCAGATATCTGCCTCTCATTATCCCATGAAAGTAAATCAGTGGGGTTCGTGATTTCATTGCTTCGAGCAATCCAATGTTGTCTCGGTGGTTTGGATCCATTCCCCGATAGCGATAAATCAATAATCCATCATCTGTAAATTTATCCTCATAAGGCCCTTCATAAGTGCTGGTAATCGAAATCGGCATCGTTTCGAACACTTTCGGCTTCCAGATGCCTGATGGGCCAACTAAAGTAACTCTCTGATTTCGATATTCGAATCCTTTTTCCAGTATTTTTCTCGGTAGTACTTCACCATAAATTTGGATCTGTTCTTTTAACCAGAGAAAAGCAATATTTCTGATTTTTTCTTCCATTTTTTTTATAACCTTCTATCTATTCAACATAACATCTCATTTGAGTAGTTTCACAATTACTCTATACCCGCTACAATTTTTATGCAATTAAATCTAGAACTGAAGAAAAGATACTGTGAAATCTACTCCAAATGAGCGTCTGATACGGTATCCCTTCTTCAAAAGCTTTTTTTTGTAACTCTTTTAAGTCCCTTAATGCTTTCCAGTAATTCTAATTCCTCACGATCATATTCTTCATTTATCTTAAAAATTACATCCTCTTTAATAGCAGATATTTTTTTTAAAAGCACTATAATTATTTCTTGTATTTTCTATGTCTTTAAATATTTCTACTAAATAAGGGTCCGCGCAGGGGTCGGGTAGATATTAATATATCGAACTCCAGCCATGCAATAGTCTGATCGTATAAATATTTCATTTATAGCGCAGACTTAAAAAGCTAATAAACTAATACTTTCCTGAAAAACTCTATTAAATTCTTTTAAAACATATTTTCTGTATTCAGATATTAATTAATTTGCAATAATTATTTGACAAAATATAATAATAAGTTATAATATTTTATTAGCAGGAAATATATCTATGAATAAGAAACTTCTATATTTTTTTATAATTGTTATCCTTATTATTATTTCGTTTTCTTGTACAAACGAAAGCGGTCTTAAAAAAACTGTTAAAACAGTTTCGTGGGAAGATGATGGAAACGGATATATCCAATTCTCAACAAATGATGTGACTAAATGTGGAATTGAAAATTATTTTCATAGCTCTTCGGATGATCAAGATCCGTTTACCAGTGCAACATTCTACCTAATTCATAAGAGCGGCTATGAATCCGCAGAATATGGAGCTATATTTTGTTATAACGATATTGATAACTATTATAAGATTCTTATTATTAATTCAGGAAAATATTTTGTTTCAGAAGAATATAATGGTTCTTCTACAAATGTAGATACGGGTTGGATTTCAACATCAAATCTTAAAACCGGCTATGATAAAATAAATAAAATTAACATTACAAGAGATAGTAATGGTAAGTTTACAATTTATATAAATGATGCGAATACCTATTCATTTACCAATACAGATCTGACAGGGGGAAGTAATGGATTCTATTCCCGTACTGATTCTAAAGAGAATGAAAATTTCCCGGACATTCCAGACGACACACGTTTTAAAATTACGATTCCCTGAAAAGAAGATATCATTCAATTCATTGTAGAATCTTAATCTTATGGCTGCTAATCGAAGCATGTTTTAGAGCGGCCCGATTCGTAATTCAACAATTAATAGTTTCGACTATTATGAAATCGAAAAAAATATGATTTTGTCCGGTATTGCAGGTGAAAAGATTATGCAGAATATACGTTTAATGGAGATACCATAACCATGACTTTCTGTGCAGACAGGGATAAAAACTAATTTTGGAGCTATCGTTGCAGTCAGAGAATAAATGATATAACCGGAAAATCTTGATGTCGTTTATAATTCTTTATGGTTCGAAGGATTAAATCGGCTTTCAGGATAGATTATTTTAAAATTTAGAGTTCTGGTTGATCGGCGCATCCAAAAACAACAAAAAACGAAAAAATAACGCTCATTTTTTTCATTGTAATCCCTCCATTTTTAAATTGAAGGGAAGAGGTGATTTAACAGCCACCTCAGCAAAGACAATGTGAGGTGTATTGGCAGATATGAGGGCAAATTCAGCACCAGCCGATTTTAATGCCGTTAATCTTTTTATAATATAATCTACTAAATCCACCCACCTTTTCTCAGATACTAAATCCAGTAAATCGGCAACATTTATGCTGTACAATATTATTTCAGGAAGTTGTTGAGCATTCCTATGCCTGAAAGAATTTATAATTCCTCGGTAATACTCGATAGTCGACTCTGGGCCAAGCCCTCCAAGAATGCCAATTTTTTAATTTTCCCCACTTCATTAACAAATTATTTGCTGGCTAGCGATTGAGCTAACCGGATTTGCTACGCCCACTAGAACTTCAATTTGGCAGTTTCAGGCCACGTGTGGCAAATTCCGGTTGAGCGATTTGTTAGGCTTTTTTTCTTAAATGAGATTTAAAAAGTTTCCCAATTAAAATACTATTGATTATTAGAACCAACCATGAAACCGAGATGATAATAACTTCAAATCTATCTTTTCTATCAATTCCATATTGTATTGATAATATTATTAAAGCTATTAATACAATTGCTGACGCAACTATATAAATTGTCCTAATTGATCCAACAAGTTTTCCTCTGCCTTGAAAGATGGGCACTAATGCTACGAATGAAATTATCATTAAAATATAACCCAATTCTTCAAGTGCAATGAATAAACCATGTGGATTATATTGGGTTAGTAATGCAATTCCCTGTGTTTCATTATTTAATAGGCTAACAGGTACAACAGAAATCTGGGTATAATATGTTATTAAAAGAACAACAGTTGATAAAACTGAAAAAAGTAACGCAATTTGACTATATGATTTTCTATTCTCATTGGTTGATGAATGTATTATTGAAAATTGTATTAAATAAATGACTACTAAAACGAGTGCTAAATATTGCCATATATAATCCCTTGGAA
>JAADIB010000449.1 GCA_013151565.1 Chlorobiota bacterium | reverse complement strand
AAGTATTAAAACGTTCATGAGGCAGTATCCAGTGCGTGTCACCGAGATAGAAGAAAGGAGTACCGTCATCGTAAGTTAGATACCGCCCGTTATCACTTACTTTTAAGAAACCATGTTTGTAGATGTCCATGTCTCCGGAATAAGAGACGCATTCAACAGATGTGGTTATATTGTGAAGACCGCTGTTGCTAGCATCAGTTGCATTTGTTGTCATTGTCCATAAACCGATCTCGGTCGGTGCAAATCTGATCTTCCATGTAGAATCGCCATCCCAAAATGCCGGGCGGGTTATTACTAGCCCATCAGGTCCGGTAAATATAGCTTCAACATCTACATCGTAAAACGGGTTAGGATAAGATACTGAACTAGTGAGTTCAATTTCGATAACACGCCATTTTTGAACAGAAAGATCAGCAGCAAATAAAGCGGTGAATTGAAAAGTTAAAACAAAGTAAAAGATTGTAAATATCATTTTTAGAAATGATATTCTTTTGAAGAATTCTAACATATATCCTCTTGAAAAATTATTTTTAGTATCCATTCTTAAATTGTTACTACTAATCAATTTTATTATAATTAAAAATTCTGTACTCAAGTGGCGATGTTGAACTATTCAATTGAATTACTTTTAGAAATTCAACATCACCGATAAAACTGTCTCCTGAGGATAACCCAGGTAAAACAAAATTTAAAGCTGGGAATAGATCTTTGTTAGTTTCAGCAAGAGTGAACTCAAATTTTATTTTAATTGTATCACCTTTTATTAAAGGTTTACTAAAAGATGAACCGGTTTCAATCACGTTATTGATTTTTACTTTTGCCAAGCATGGCTCAGTTGAACAGGGTCCGGTTTCCTCTCTAATTTCTTCTATGCTTACAACAGTTCCATTAATTCTACAATTATTCGGAGAAACGTGACTCGATAAAATATTTTGTGAAGTTTTATTTGACGAGCATGAGATAAGTAATAGTATCACGAATAATACAGCAGATAAAATTAATTTATTTTTGAAATTCACTATTTCCCTTTTAAATAAATTATAGTATAGCACAATTAAATTTAAAGATTATTAAAAATAAAAGATAAGTAAAAATATGATCTCACTCAATGAATTGTATTCCTTGCTATTCTGCTTAATCATTTGAAAAAGTATATTCATATGGCAACAGATCGGAAATCCTTTCTTGAGCAAATTTGCCGTAAGTATGAATACCGAATTTATCATAATATCTTCCGTAAATATCAACCATAACAGAGTCTTGTTCAAGCTCGAGATATGAACTCTGGACATTGGAAATGTATTTTATCTTATAATTTATCGGGTATTTATTCTCCTTATATTCAGGGATGTAATAGACCTTCAAGTAATTAGAAAATTTTAAGCACCGCTCTGATTCGATTTCTCCGGGACTTAATAATTTCTGCATTGATATTGGTACTTCAGCAAATGGAAAAGGATTTTCCCAAGGCAGTTCCTTTACTTGATAGATAAAGAATCCGTTTATATTCAACAATGAATCAGCTTCGGCAACTCTTAACTTCTTCGGTGCAGCTTTTCCTGAAAAGTTACTTAAAAATTTTGTATAACCATTATTTAGAATTGTTAAAAAATGCCGGAAAGAACCGAGATAAGTCTCATCTCTGTTTACCGCCCACTTGGTTGAATCAGTTTTTAAGTTTGAGATGAGAGGTGTAAAAACAGAATTGCCTGAATATTTAGTAAAGGACGATGATGATTCAAAATAGTCTAAAAAATATTTTATTTTGTATCCCAGTGATTTGTTGATGATCTCAATCGGATCAATACAAGAAGCGAATAATTTATCATCCTTTTCCCAGAAATTAATATTATACGGATCAACTATGCGAGTGCTGTCAGAATTATTTCCATCACCGATAAACTCTTTTATAAATTTATCATATTGATCTTTCCATATACTTTCTTCGTCTTCAACAATAACTGTGGGCAGCTGGTAAGCTTTTGTCATCAGTTCAATAGTTCCGACATCAATATAGTATTGCTTAATTTGAAGTCTTTCTTTGTGAAAATAATATGCAACATGCGAGAAGATAATATCAAAAGTGCCTTTAGGAACTTCCTTTATTTCAAAATATCCTTTGGTATTTGTTGTTGTTCCAATTGTGGTATTGGCTAAATAAATATTAGCATTGGAAATTGGATCCCCCGTTTCTTTATCAATTACTCTACCGTATATAGAAGAGGTAGAAGCAGCTATATTATTTGAGAATAAAACTGAAAATAAAACAAGTGTATAGTACAGAATTCTTTTCACGGTTTTATAAACTTGACTTCTGCTCTAATCACAGAAGCGATTTCATTAAATCTAAGATTAATAATGAATTTTTCACTGTAATCTAAAATAACTCTTTCACCTACAGCCCAGTCTTTTACATCATCTCTTTGATCGGGTTTTACATACCAATAAGTGCTGTCTTGCAATTCTATTAAGGAACCGGAAGTATCAATATCCGTAATATAGGATAATGTCCCGACTCTATATCTTTGAATATCATTAGTACTTCCTCTACCAGCATAAGTAGTTCCGAGAAAAGTAACATTCTTCTCTGTACCGTTAATATAAGCAACTCCCAACATGCTGGATTCACTGTAGATAATTATGATATCATCTAACGGCATATCAATTATAAAGTGATTCATACCCCATATAGTACCGCCGTTTAAGGTGAGAGTCTTTTTAGTTGTTGATTGAATATTATCAACAATATATCGAATTTCTCCGGTGGCAAAACCAACATTTTGCGCATATGAAGAAAGGGATAATAAAGATTGGAGAATTATAATAATCGCAAATGTTTTTTTCATTTTAAACTCCATAGTATTGTACTGCGTAAATTAGATAAAGAATAATAATCATTCAAATAAAAACATGTAAAGGGAACTATTATTTGATAAACATAGAGCAGGCAGTCTATTATATATTGCAATATATATTATGACTAAAAGTTTAAAGTGCCGGATTTTTATCCGGTATTTGCGTAATTTTTAAATGTTAAAACTGTCGATATGAAACGAGTATATAAAAAAATTAACACACAAATAGGATGATTATAAATGCGAGTTTCAACTGACCTTATTGATCAATTATAAACAAATGAACCTATTATGATAACAGTTATAGATTATGGTATAAATAGTACAGATCAATTAGCCGAATCTCTTTCTTCTCTGAAAATTGATTTCAAAATAACCAGAAATGAAAGAGATATACTCGACTGCGAAAAAGTGATAATAAGCGATGCACCGAATATCACAAAAGCGGTAAAGAAAATCCATCTTTTCAATTTGTTCAGTCTTCTTAGAATGCAGAAGAAACCAATTCTCGGAATCTCGCTTGGTATGGAACTGCTCTGCAATAAAACCGATAAAGGTACGGCGTGTCTCGGACTGATCCCGATTGATACAAAAGAAATGAAAGAACCGGAAATTATTCCATCAGATAGATCTAACTGGGTTACCGTTCATCAGATAAAACCTTCGCCATTATTTAATAAAATACCGAATGATTCTAAGTTCTATTTTAATTGTCATTATTATGTTGATGTGTGTGATTCTACTATTGCCACAACCGGTAATGGAAAGTCATTTTCTGCCGCGGTCATTAAAAATCATTTTTATGGAGTGCAATTCCTTCCTGAAAAATCGAGTGATTACGGATTACAGCTTCTAAAAAATTTTATCGAAAGATGTTGAGTTTTAAGAAAAGCGAAATAATTGTTATCCAAAAACTCAATTTTGATATTACTCACTCCCTTTTTATATTTAAATTTCATTAATTTATCAACAATTCAGAATACTCAAATGACAAATAATATTTATATTAATGATTTATCAAAGCATGTTGGAGAAGAGGTAACATTAAAAGGATGGATTTATAACAAACGTTCGAGTGGTAAAGTAAAATTTTTGATTTTAAGAGACGGTACAGGTTATCTACAGTGCATTGTTTTCAAAGGGAATGTTTCACCCGAGGTTTTTGAATTGGCTGATTCACTTGCACAGGAAGCCTCATTCGAAGTGACTGGTACTGTTAAAGAAGAACCGCGGGCAGTCGGCGGTTACGAATTGGATGCAACTGATGTGAAGTTAATATCTGAATCGGTTGATTATCCTATCACACCTAAGGAACATGGAATTGAATTCTTGATTGACCATAGACACTTATGGCTCCGTTCTAAAAAGCAAGTTGCCATTATGAAAATACGGCACAGAATTGCAAAAGCGATACGGGACTTTTTTGATGAAAGGGGATTCACGCTTTTTGATCCGCCAATCATTACTCCAAATGCCAGCGAGGGAACATCAACTTTATTCGAAATGGAATACTTTGATCTTGGTAAAGCTTATTTAACTCAATCAGGACAGCTCTATGCTGAAGCCGGCGCTCTTGCATTAGGAAAGGTTTATACTTTTGGTCCGACTTTTCGCGCAGAAAAATCTAAGACAAGAAGGCATCTTACTGAATTCTGGATGGTTGAACCTGAAATGGCATTTTACGATCTTGATGATGATATGGACTTAGCTGAAGAATTTATTGAGTATATTGTTCAATCTGTATTGAAAGATAGAAAAGCAGAACTTGAAATATTGGAAAGAGATATTTCAAAATTAGAAAATATTAAAAGACCATTCCCGCGTGTATCTTATGATGAAGCGGTAAAAATACTTCATGATAATGGAATAGAATTCGAATGGGGGAATGATCTAGGCGCTGCCGACGAAACAATGATCTCGAGTAAATTTGATAAACCGGTGATGGTTCATAGATATCCGGCAGAAATTAAAGCTTTTTATATGAAGCGCGATCCTGAAAATGAAAAAGTTGCTCTTGCGGTTGATGTTCTTGCCCCGGAAGGTTACGGTGAAATAATCGGCGGTAGTCAGCGTGAGGATGATTATGATACTTTAGTAGAAAGAATTAAAGAACATAATTTGCCTTTGGATTTTTTCAAATGGTATTTAGACTTAAGAAAATATGGTTCTGTTCCACATTCCGGTTTCGGATTAGGTTTGGAGAGAACAGTTACTTGGATATGCGGAATTGAACATGTTCGTGAAACAATCCCATTCCCAAGAATGATTTATAGAAATACTCCGTAAAAAATGGGAAATTATAGGGAAATTATATGAAAAAACTATTTTTAATTCTATTTGCACTAATTATCTATCTTTCCAGTGCAACATTATTAGCTCAAGAGCATGGCTCTAATGTTCAGGGGGGAACTCAAGTTGAACAAGTACAAGCTGAAGAAGGGCCTGCTCATCAGCTTCCTGACCCGCTTATGGTACTTCCGTTTGTTGTATTCCTTTTAATGATTGCTACAGGACCATTATTTTATGCCCACTTCTGGGAAAAGCATTATCCCAAGATTTCAGTACTAATGGGTTTAGTAACGGTGGTTTATTATCTTTTGGTTCTGCATGATACTCATAGTTTATTACATACACTTGCGGAATATCTCTCCTTTATTGCTTTGCTCGGCTCGCTGTTCGTTGCTTCGGGCGGAATTTTAATTAAGGTAGATAAAAAATCGACACCGATGTTGAATGTAATGATACTTTTATTTGGGGCAGTTCTTGCAAATGTATTTGGAACGACAGGTGCATCAATGCTCTTGATTCGTCCATTTCTTAAAATTAATAAAGATAGGATCAAACCTTATCATGTGATCTTTTTTATTTTCCTTGTCAGTAATGTCGGTGGAGCGCTTACTCCAATTGGAGATCCGCCATTGTTTATAGGCTTTTTGCGTGGAGTTGATTTCTTCTGGTTCGTGGAGCATATTTGGTATATCTGGCTCCCGACAGTTTTAGCGATAGCTG
>JAADIB010000370.1 GCA_013151565.1 Chlorobiota bacterium | reverse complement strand
AAGGATATAAACTTCGAGCCGTCAAATATAGCTTTTGATGCAGCTTTTGATGATAAGTAGATAGTAGAAACCTCTGAAAAAGTAAAAACATACGTCATTCTGAGGCACGAAGCGACGTGAGAATCTTTTAATATAAACGAAAAACAAAGAGTTCTTTCTTCGGTCGAAAATACAAAATGGAATAAATTCTAGTTTTCAGAAATTTCTGTTTGGTTGTTTGAATAATTTTACGAAGTTCTACTGATTTTTTATTTGACTGGGCAATATTATATTGGGTCAAAAATTTGGTGGTATTTGATTTTTCTCTTAGATATGAGTAAACTTAGTTGTAAATACGAGGGTCATGTATTATTACTTAATATTCGAACTGCACCGGCCAAAATAATATCTGACTCAAGGAAAATAATTTTCCACCAATTCAATAGGAACAAAAACGTTTAATCTAGATCAATTTTTAAAAATTACGGTATTCTTTGCAATTTTTATAATTGTAAGCTGTAGTTCTGAAGATGAAAATCCCATTATCCCCCAAGGACCGGTTGAATACGATACATTAATGCCCCTTAATGTTGGTAATTACTGGCTTTATAGAGAATTTGAATTGGAACCAGATGGTTCTGGAGGTGAACCAGATGAATGGCAATATGGTTTCGTAATTGATGGAACCATGACGTTATTAATTGATGGAGATAGTACAAAATGTTTTAAACTGTTTCATTGTTGGGAAGATTTAAAACCATATTATGATAAACCTGGTTCTTTTGAGGGAAGTAAATTAATTTATCATGGTACAAAGGGTATTTATTATGCTGGAATCGAGAGATACGATACCCTTAAAATAACATTTAATGATCTCATCTTTCCTTATCCAGTAAAAAAAGGAGAAATTGTTAGTGGCCATGTTTTCTACTATAATATTTTGGGAAACTATTCAAATATTCCCGATGATGCTGTATCAGAATATGAGTGTGTTTCAACTGACTCTTTGATCTCAACCCCAGCTGGAGATTTTAATTGTATTGTATATAGGCTGGCATATCATGATTTCCCTCCATTGTTTCGCGGTGAGGTTAATTATTTCATAAAGCCTGGTATAGGAATAGTGGGAATGATTATGATGGTTTATCACTATAATTTAGATGAATACAGATATTTGAGGAAAACATTATTAACAGATTACCAAATATATAATGAATAGGTGGTGTTTACTTCTATAGAATCCAGTCCACTCCTAGCGGTGGGCAAGCCAGTGCTTATGTGTCAGTAAAGAAAATGCTGTTAATGAAGTAACTATATAAATAATCACTCAAACGCTAACTCATACTTGGAAATTATCCTATCAATAACGGCATTGGTCTCCTGGTCAATGCCGCAGTATTTTGGATGATTTTCAATCCATTTTAAAGATCTTGTAATTCCTTCTTTGTATTTTACCGTACATTCAAATTCGGGAATAAATTCTTTGATCTTTGAATTATCGAACACCACGCTTGTTGATTTGTCTCCCAATAATCCAGCACCGATGTCTGGGGCATAATGATTTATTAGATCGGAAGGAATGTGAACAATGTTGGGTTCAGCGCCAGCTACTTCGCCAATTGTTTTAATTATCTGATCCCATGTCAAGACTTCATCAGAAGTGATATGAAATACTTCACCAATAGCATCTTCATTCCCTAATAGACCGACAAAACCTTTTGCGAAATCTGAGTTATGTGTCATCACCCATAAAGATGTACCGTCTCCCGGAACGATAACCTTTTTCCCTTTTCGAATTCTATCAATTAATGTCATCGGCATTTTATTGTTCGTAACAACCGCCGGAATCAGAGTAACCCCATATGTAAAGGAGGGACGAACAATTGTATATGGAAATCCTGTCTTGGAATATTCTTCGCACAGTCTATATTCAGAAGCAATTTTATTCCTAGCATATTCCCAGAATGGATTTGAAATCGGGGTGGATTCTGTAATTAAATAATGCTCTAATGGTTTCTGATAAACCGATGCCGAGCTGATAAATATGAATTGTTTTGTTTTATTTTTAAACAATTTTATGTCGCGTTCAATATCATCGGGAGTAAATGCTATCCAGTCAACAACAACATCGAATTCATGCTTATCCAATTGTGATTTTGTGTTATCATAATCGTTGATATTACCGACAATTACTTTCGCACCTTGCGGTAAAAACTCATTGCTATTACCTCTGTTGAACAGATAAAGATCAATTCCTTTGTTAACAGCTAGTTGTGATACCGCTGTGCTTATTATCCCAGTTCCCCCAATAAATAAAACTTTCATATCTTTCTCATGTTCTGCTAAATATATTTATTAACTATTTTTTCCATTTCTAATTTCTGCTTTTGAATACTATCCAACAAGGCAAACTGATTTCTAGCTCTATCAAGATTGTGGTTTTCATACTTGATAGAGTAATAAACATCGCTCATAATATAATCCGTTAGAAAACGAATTGCCTGCTCATAAACAATAACTTCAACACCATAAACTAGATTTTCAATTTCTACATTGGTCAAAACATCCTTTAATTCTGAAAGATATCCTTCGACAATAGCTTCGAAAATATTTATGCGCATATTTATTTTGCTAATGTCAGTTTCATCTTCTTCCACAGGACTACCTGACGATCGGATCATATCCCCGAAATCGTAAAGTACTGTTCCCGGCATTACCGTGTCAAGATCAATAACGGCAAGACCTTTATTGGTTTCCTCGTCAAGCATTACATTATTTATCTTAGTATCATTATGGATAATTCTGATTGGGAGTGAACCGTCATTCAATAGAATTGCGATTTTGTCGGCTAAACTTCTGTTCTTATCAACATCAGCTATTTCCTTAGATACAAGACCAACTCTAGCCGCTACATCAGCTTCAATCGCATTATCAAATACCTGCAACCGACTTTTTAAATTATGATAATTTGGTATTGTTTCTTTGATCTTTGAAGAATCTATATCACTTAGCTGTTTAGTAAATTTTCCAAAAGCCTTAGATGCTCTATATGCTTGATCTTTCGTATCAACATAATCAACAGTATAAGCGTTTTTTATAAAGAGCAGCACAGCCCAGTAATCATCATTTTCGTCAACATAATAATACTTATTATTTTTAGCCTTAACCAGTGTAACCACGTTACGGGAGATATCATTCGTGTTTTCCTGCTCTAATTTATTTCTAATGTGATTCGTAACAAGAAGAGTATTGTCAATAACCGCTTCAGGATTTTTAAAAACATTTTTATTTATCTTTCTAAAAATATAACTGACTTCCTCGCCCGCTTGGTTGAATGTTACAAGCAATGTATCGTTTATATGCCCAGAACCAAATGGTTTGCTGTTTAGATAGTCGCCGTAAATAATAAAATTATTCGTAATAGACTTAATCAATTTTGAAGCCACTCCATAATCTTGGTGGATAAAGCCCTTTATCTATAAGCTTTTTCATTTTGTCCCGAGCAATTGGTTTATCTTCTGCATATGTTAATCCAAACCACGAAGCATTGCTTTCAAGAACTTTAACTTTTACTTCACCATTATTTATCAATGCATCAACAGTTGTTGGAATATAAAACTCTGATTTTAAATTGCCATTATTCTCTTTCAGAAACTCTCGAAAATGCTTTTCAAATTTTTCGAACACAGAAGTCTTAAAGGCAAACATATTCATTGATACATTTTCATCGCCTGTTAAACTCTGCCATTCACCGTTATCATCTTTATATACAAAACCATTATTCTCAATTTTGATCTCCTTTATCTCAACAATAGAAGTCATATAATTTTGTTCATTGACTTTACAAACCCCTCTCGATACAGATCCGAATTCGGAAAGTGTGTTTCTTAATCGAAATCCAATAAGTGCATATTCATCTATATCGTTATTGTTGCCATTCTTGTTCGATAAATAATCAGCAGCTATTTTAAATGATTCATATCCATAAAAATCATCTGCATTAATAACCGCAAATGGTTCGCTGATTTTAGGAGCAGCTATCATTAAGGCGTGCCCGGTACCCCAAGGTTTTTCTCTCTCACGAGAATACTCAATATCTTCCGGTATATAGTGTAATTCCTGACAAACATAATCTGTCTCTATTTCAGAGGGAAGGGAATCTAATATTACATCTTTAAATTCCTCTTCAAAATTTTCTCTGATAACATAAACTATTTTACCGAAGCCGGCTTTAACCGCATCGTAAACTGAGTAATCAATTATTCTTTCTCCGGATGGACCAATGCTGTCAATTTGTTTTAGACTTCCATAGCGCGAACCTAAGCCGGCAGCAAGTATTAGTAAAGTTGGTTTAGTCACTGTTGTTTCCTTTATTATTATTCTTCAAAACCATTTGGATTTTTTGACTGCCAGCGCCAAATATCCTCGCACATTTCATCGATATCTCTCTCTGCTTTCCAATTGAGTTCCTTCTCCGCCAATTTAGGATCAGCATAACATTCGGCAATATCACCAGCCCTTCGTCCGGCTATTTTATAAGGAACAGCTTTTCCCGATGCACTTTCAAATGCTCTAGCCATTTCTAAAACCGAGTAGCCATTGCCTGTTCCAAGATTGTAAGTAACACAGCCGGGATTCTGCATAAGCTTTTCCAAAGCTTTTAGATGTCCGTTAGCTAAATCTATCACATGTATGTAATCTCTTACACCAGTACCATCTTTTGTAGGATAATCGTCACCAAAGATTGTAAGTTCTTTTAATTTACCAACCGCTACTTGTGCAATGTAAGGCATAAGATTATTTGGAATTCCATTTGGGTCCTCACCTATCTCTCCGCTTTTGTGCGCTCCAACCGGATTGAAATATCGAAGTATTGCAATATCCCAGCTATTATCCGACACATATATATCCCGCAAAATATCTTCGATCATTAATTTTGTTCTGCCATACGGATTTGTTGCATTAAGAGGGAAGTCTTCTGTGATAGGGACTTTATGAGGATCACCGTAAACAGTTGCCGAAGAACTGAAAACAAGGTTTTTCACATTGTGCTTTTGCATTATCTCACAAAGATTTATTGTTCCGGTTATATTGTTCTTGTAATAGAGTAAGGGAATTTCAACCGACTCCCCAACTGCTTTTAACCCGGCAAAATGAATTACAGCATCAATAGATTCGTTTTCAAAAACCTCATCAAGTTTATCATAGTCCAGAAGATCGACCTTGTTGAATTTTATCTCTTGCCCAGCCAGTTTTTCCATGCGC
>JAADIB010000009.1 GCA_013151565.1 Chlorobiota bacterium | reverse complement strand
TTATTAGTTTTGACGAAAACCAAAACTTTATAACCTACATTCATCAAAACAAAAAACGGAACTATAACAATCCCAAAGAAAAAGCACAAGCTGAAACATTTTTGACATTAGTTTTGATTTACGGCTATCCAGCAAAAAGAATTAAGCAATTTGTTTCTGTTCAAATGGGTGTAGAAACTAAACAAGCAGGCATAATAGTATATGATGATGACAACCACGAAGAAACTTTTATTCTGGTTGAATGCAAAATAGAAGATATTACATTGTAGCCACTGACCCCGCCCAACAAGATGGCGGACAGGCATTCGGTGGCTGATAATGATTATTTGAATGTCTTAATAGTGTTAGTTATCACCGAGTGGTCGGTGATAACATGGCAATTTTATGTTAAAAATTTTGCTTTCTTAAAAAAGAAGCCATCACTTTATGTCCTCTTTTGGATAAATGGATCCCATCACCGTAAAGATATAGCTCTCTTGAACTGTTAGAATATTTAATAAACGCATCTCTGCAATCAATTATTCTAATATTTTCAATGTTATTTTTCAATTGTGATTTTAGTTTATTCTGTGGAGTAAAAATTGCACTTACATTAAAATTTCTAATTTGAAATTCATAAGGGAGCAAAAATAATTGAAACGAGATATTTAATGAATCGCAAATGTCTGAAACCATGTTTAATTTTTTTACAGACTCATTTAATAGTGAATAATTATGATTATAGAATTTACTATCATATAAAAAATAATCTTGAGCTCTATCAAAAAATAGACTTTTTATTAAATGATATGTCTTAGAATGTTTTCTTAAAAAATCGATAAGTGAATAAGTAAAAGAATTTGTATTTATTTCTGGGGAAATATTCCCCGGATAGTTTGAATATAAATCATTAAGTGTCCAAAATACAGTCACACTACTCAAGTTAATATCCTTGTGAATATTTCTAAAGTATTTTAGCACTTGATAATAATCCTCTGATGAATATCCAATTAATGATAAATTAATAAAATTAAGCGAATCAACTTTATTCATTAGAATACCAATGAATGTTGAATCATTATCAATCCCAATTCCCATTGTAACTGAATCACCTAAAATTAAACGTATTTTCCGTTTAGTTGAGAGTTTAGTTGAGTATTTCCATGCATTATATTTGTTTGTATATTTAATAGTTCCGTTGGAAGTCCCTTCTTCATTAACGGCAATTCCCGGTGTGTTTCCGTATAAAGAATCCACAATCAGATTTTGAGATGTTCCTGAAAGTTTAATTTGAGGAAATGCCAAACGAACTGTCAACTCAATTAATGCAAAGATTATGATTATGCTCACAACTAAATAAGCCAAATAAATTATTTGTCCTTTAATTCGAGTCATTTTATTTGGTTGTTAAATTGTTTAAGTAAATTTTCCAACTCCTCAGATTTTTCAGACCAATGATGATAAGCCTCTTCAAGTTTGATTTTCACTTCGTCGTATTCTTTATTCTTTTCTGCTGCAAGGGTAGGATTTGAATACACATTTTCATCGGCTAATTCAGTTTCCAATCCGGATTTTGAACTTTCCAATTCCTCGATAAGCGCTTCATATTTATGAACTTCTTCTTTTATCGTTTTTGTCGCTTCGGATTTGCTCTTACGCAATTCTGCTTCCATCCGCTTTCGGTCTTTCCTGGTAAGCTTGCTATCATTTTTTTGTTTTTCCTGTCGGGAGGTTTCCAGCATCTCTTCTCTCTTACTTAAATAATAATCAATACCGCCGTAGAAGAAAGAGGTTTTTAATTCTCTTATTTCCAAAACCTTGTTTATTATCGGTCTGAGGAAATCAATATCATGGGAAACAATTACCAATGATCCCGGGAAGTTCACCAAAGCCTGTTGTAATACTAACTTGGAATTATAATCAAGATGGTTTGTCGGTTCGTCCAGTATTACCAGATTAGCTTTGGTCAATAATATTTTTGCTAAAGCAACTCGGCTCTTCTCGCCACCGGATAGTACTTGCACTTTCTTAAATACATCGTCGCCTGAAAAAAGGAATGAACCGAGAATTGATCTTAATTGCTGCGGGGTTGATTCGGATGAACTTTCCATTAGATTATCTATCAAATCTCCTTCAAGATTAAGATCATCGGTTACTTCTTGTGAGTAGTAGGAGATAAGAGTGTTATGTCCAAAGTTAACTTCACCGGAATTGTAATTGATTTTATCTGCAATTATCCTTGCCAGCGTTGTTTTACCAGCTCCGTTTGGTCCGACAAATGCAATTTTATCACCTCGCTCAATCCTCAAATTGAAATCTTGGAAAACTAATTTATCACCGTAAGATTTTGTCAATGAAATTATCTCGACCGGTACAGAACCGCTTCTGGGCGGTTCAGGAAAGCGAAGATTGATATTCGATTCAAATTCCGGCAGTTCAATTTCTTCCATTTTATCCAATTGCTTAATTCTGCTTTGGACTTGCTTTGCTTTTGTAGCTTTGTACCGGAATCGTTCGATGAATTGTTCAGTCTGTTTTCTCTTTCTTTCTTGATTTGTAAAATCATTGATAAGCTGTTTATCTCTCTCTTCTTTGAATCTGAGATAAGCGTCATAATTTCCGTTGAAGAGAGTTAACTTCCTATTGAAAATTTCGAGTGTTCTTGTTGTAAGTTTATTTATGAAAAATCTATCATGCGAAACAAGAAGCAAAGCACCCTTAAAATTTGTTAGAAAATTTATCAGCCATTGGAGTGAGTCAATATCCAAATGATTTGTCGGTTCGTCGAGCAGTATAATATCATTACCGCCGAGGAGAATTTTTGCCAGTTCAATTCTCATTTGCCAGCCGCCGGAAAAAGTGTTTATCTGCTGAACAAAATTCTCTTCACTAAATCCAAGTCCAACCAATACCTTTTTGATATTTGAATCGATTGAGTAATAATCAACTTTATATTTTATGTGTTCAAGGTCGCCAAGCTTATGCAGCAGAGTATCATGTTCTTCCTCTGATAGGGATTTGTCTTCAAGCTGAATATGGATCTCTTTTTCTTTGGTCTCAATTTCGGTAATTACTTTTATGGAAGATTTAACTTCATCAAATACTGATAAATTTGAATCGATCAAATGTTCCTGCGGAAGGTATCCGATGCTGATATTTTTCTGCTTAAGTATTTTACCGGATGAAGATTCCTCAAGTCCGGCAATCATTTTCAGTATTGTGGATTTACCCGTACCGTTTGCTCCCACAAGAGCAATCCTATCGGCTTTATTGATCTTAATGTTTGCCGCTTCGAATAGAGGCTTGCCAGTAAACTGAATTGAAACATCAATTAAATCTATCATACCGAAAGATAAGTACTGAATAAAAGAAACATCATTTTCTAATTACCGCGACTTTTGTTGTTGCTACATTTTCTGCTTCTTCATCATAGGCAACGATTATATAAATTCCCGACGCGACAAAATTTCCGTTCTCATCTTTTCCATCCCAGAATCCGATTCTGCCACCCGGAGTAATAAATTCACGGATCAATTCACCGGATACGGTTAACACTTTTATTGTAGTGTTGCTCATCAATCCGTCTATAGACAATTCCAAATTTTCATCCAGCTTAAATGGATTCGGATAAACAAATAACTTGTCATAGTTTTGATTCGGTTTGATCGATGAAGTAGTCAGTGTGCTTACACCGAAGTTAGTACCTATGTAAACCAGTCCGGTATTTTTATCAATTGCAATACTTGTAATTGTATTAGAGGGAAGAGGACTGTTGTTCCTGTCGAATTGTTCAATAAGAAATGTCCCGTCAGGAGTTAAAACAAACACACCTTGATACGTCCCAACCCACTTATTGTTAAGAGGATCAACTGCAATTGATGTGATGGACTGCTGCCGCAATGCATAAATGCTTGTGATCCTTGATCGCGGTGAAGAAGGATTTGCAAGAACATTTGCTCCGTTTGGTGTACCTATCCAAAGTTCGCCCCGCTCGTCAATTGCAAGCGCAGTAATATCCATACTGTTTAACCCATCGGATTCTTTTAACCAGCCCCACACATCATTAGTTTCATCTTCGGGCGTTCCGTTTTCATTAAAGTAAAATAGTCCTCGACTGATAACATTAAACCATTTTGTGTTGTATTCATCAATGATTCCGTCAGTTATAAAAATTTTCCCGCTCATTTGAAAAAATGGAAATTCATAATGATGCCAGACTGAATCTTTTGTCAATTGGATTATCGGTTTCTCATCCGCTGATACATGGTTGAAAATCCAAAGATCTCCGTTAGAATCGCGAGCCGCATTTCTTATTACAACATAGTTCGGATCAACAGGAATACCAACCAATTCAGAGTTTTGGGCATTGAGATATGAAAAATGACCATCCTCTTCTATTGTCAATCCTGCTCCCCAATTTGAGAGATAAACTTGGTAATCGTCAGCGGAAACTTTGTGATAATTATTATTTGGAAGTTCAGGAAAAGTAGTTGTATTATAATTTGTCCATATACCATCTTTGAACTCCATGAAACCAACACCGCCTTTATCGTTTCCTGTACTTACCCATAGTGCGCTGTTTTTATCAACCGCTAAGCTGAGGAATGAGTTGTTGATCGGTCCGTTCGGAATAATAGTCTCAGATAGGTCGGATTCTATTTTTACAACACCGAGATCAGTTGCTATTAATATTGTATTCGAAGAAACATCCATCCTATAAAACTTATTACCATCCGAAGTAAAAATAACTTCATCATTTGAACCGTCATAAGTGTTCAATGAATTTGCAAAAAGTACGTAAAGTTTATCTCCAATTACTTCAAGATCGTAAACGCGTTTATTATATGCATACTGCGACCAATTTGTACCGTCGAACTGGACTAATCCTCTATTAGTTGCAGCAATTATTCTATTATCAAAATAAACTGTTGAATAAGTTTCTCCGGCAGGAATTGCAACGCCTGCTTCATAACTGACCCATGATTCCGGAGCAGAAAGATTTGTTGCACCATCTTTTTGGACAGCAACACCGTTTTTAGTAGAAGCATAGATCTTATTGTTAATTACACTCACACTATAAACTTTCTGTGCAGAAGGGAAATCACCAAATTTTGTAACAGTTTCAATAAAAGCAAAAATTTTAGTATTTATCAAAGATAAACCAAATTCGGTAGATACAAAGTTCGTGTCACCGGAAATCAGAAAATCGGTGATCATTTTAGCTGTGTAGTTGGATTGGAAAATATCAAGTATTTCTTTTATTGAACCATTCCCCGGGTCAT
>JAADIB010000219.1 GCA_013151565.1 Chlorobiota bacterium | reverse complement strand
AGATTTTCGTATTCTTTTTTAGTGTATCAACATTTGTGCTTTTTCTTTTCGCAGTTTTATTTTTGACAATAAGTTCAGAATCCTTTTCAGGCATGAGTGCTGCAAGTGTCGTTTCAGACTCTCTTAATATTACAATTGCCCGAGGACTAAAACTGTTCATAACAGTTCCACTATTCGGCGGCGGACTTTTTATCTCAATTTTCTCTGTAGCAAATTTTATCCCTCAGATGACAGAGAAGGGTAGTATTGATTTACTACTTTCCAAACCGGTCTCAAGGGCGCAGATAATATTGGGGAAATTCTTCGGCGGAACAGTTATGGTCTTTGTAAACATTGCTTATCTGGTTATTGGGCTTTGGATATTAATCGGGTTCAAGTTTGGAGATTGGGACCCTTCTTTTCTGCTTACAATTTTTACAATTACTTTTGCTTTTGCGCTTTTATATGCACTAGTAATCTTAACAGGGATCATCACGAAAAGTTCTGTTATCTCGATGATCGTTTCTTATTTGATATTCTTTATCTTTTCACCGGTTCTTGCTAATCGTGAATCTATCTTTTCATTCTTTGGCAGTAGTGTGTTAGAGTTTGTCGGAGAATTTTTACATTACATTATTCCGCAAACATCTGAGCTATCTACAATAACGAGCGATCTTGCTACCGGGAAAGGTCTGTTGAGCGTTGAGCCGATCGTTACTTCGTTTGTGCTCTTAATTGTTTTTCTAACTGTAAGCATAATGATATTTAATAAAAAAGATTATTAAGACCTCTTTTGATAGAACGCGGATGACACCGATTAAACTGATTAACACAGATAAAAAATGTTATCATCGGTGTTGATTAATGGCTGCATGTTCAATAATTTAGCATGTGGGATATCCCACAATAAGTAAATTAATTAGCTAGGTTAATTATCATGAAAATTAAAATAAAAAAAGAGTATGAAGCCAAACTGGATAATAAAAATAGATTCACTGTACGGGAATCAAATTATTCATATTATCAAGTTTCTGAATTCGATGATGGTACAATTGTTATGAAACCCCGCGTTCTAATCGATCCTCAGACTTTATCAGACAATACACTTAAGACAATGGATAAGTCGATAGAAAATTATAAGAAAGGAAAAGTTTCTAAAGAAATAAAAATTGAAAAGTACCTAGAGATGTTTGATGAAGAAAAATGAAATTTAAAATAGTTATGGGTATTCCCGATATGATAAAATATTGGGAAAGACTCTGCAAAAAAGCCGATTCAAACAAACTTGGCAACGACCTTAAACTTTTCAAAAAATTAGTTAAGACATTAAGTATACTAAGCAATAATCCAAAACATCCCGGACTAAAGTCCCACGAAATTAAACCGCTGACAAAACGCTACGGAATTAAAGTTTGGCAATCTTATTTGGAAAGTAAAACTCCTTCGGCTGGAAGAATATTTTGGGTATATGGTCCTGAAGAAAAACAGATTACAATAATTGGAATTGAACCTCATCCGGAAGAAAAAAAAAGAGGTGGCTATGATAAAATTAAACTGTCAGATTTGAATTAATAGATATCTTCGATGTATTCTGTACGACATAATTAGCTGAATACTTCTCATTTGGAATAAGCAATTTATCATTTTTAGTAAAAAGTCGATTAAATTTTAAGTTATTCTATCTTTTTTATTGGTATGAAACTTGAAACTTGATTAGGTTTTGTATTCAAATAAAATTTGTTTTAATTAAACTTAAGATAGCGAGTGAAATTAATGAGTGACAAAAATGAAATAACTAATCTACAAGATCTGCTTGGAGATATTACTCAACCCGATGAAGCTGACAAAATTGAGTATGTTGCGGTGATTGGAGCTGGAGTAATGGGGCAGGGAATTGCACGAACAATTTCGGCTGCCGGAATTGATGTGGTAATGATAGAAAAAGGGGAAGAGAAAATTGAGGAAGCGCTTCAGAATTTAACCAGAAGCATGGAGCACGAAATATCCCGATGGGCAATGACTAAAAGTGAGATGAAATCAATATTGAGCCGTATCAAATGGTCATTGGAAATGGAGCAGGTGAAAGATGCTGATTTTGTTATCGAAGCGGTTGAAGAGAATTTTGAACTGAAAAAGGAAGTATTCAGAATACTTGATAAAATTGCAGATCCCGATACAATTCTGGTTTCGAACACTGCAACATTAAGTCTAACCAAAATTGCAGAAGTTACAAAAAGACGGGATAAAATTATCGGGATGCATTTTCTAAATCCTGTGCCGAAGGTAAGTTTGGTTGAAGTAGTAAAAGCTTTGGAAACTTCTGACGACACTGTTGCAAGAACGAAAAAATTTGCTGAGAAGATCGGTAAAACACCGATTGAAGTTTATGAATACCCTGGTTTTGTTACAACTCGTGCAATAGTTCCATACTTGAATGAAGCGATGTATATTCTGCTTGAAGGTGTTGCATCTGCAAAAGATATTGATCTTGCAATGAAACTTGGTTACAACCTTCAAATCGGTCCGTTAGAATTGTCAGATTCTATTGGGCTGGATGAAATACTTTTCTGGATGCAGGAGTTATGGAATGCGTTGGGTGAACCGCGCTATCGTCCTTGTCCTATCTTACGTCAAATGGTGCGCGATAGAAAACTAGGCAAAAAAGTAGGTGCAGGATTCTTTAAATATGATAAAGACGGAAATATAATAGATTAAATTATTGAGGATTGGATGAAGGTTTTAGTTTTGAATTGCGGTAGTTCTTCAATTAAGTATCAATTTATTGATACTGAAGGAGAAGTAACTTTAGCAAAAGGTGCTGTTGAAAGGATAGGTATGAGCAGTGCGATATTGACGCATGCTCCTAAAGATAAAGAACCGATCAAGATTGTCGGTGAAATTTTAGATCACACGCTTGCAATTGAATATGTGATCGCTGTCTTGTTAAGTCCGAATCATGGTGTAATAAAAGATAAAAATGAAATAGCTGCTGTCGGACACAGAGTTGTTCATGGCGGTGAGGATTTTACCGGTTCGGTTCTGATCACGGATAGAGTAATGAGCGTACTTAAGGAAAATATTGAATTAGCCCCGCTGCATAATCCGCCTAACATAAAAGGGATCAAAGCGGCAAAAGCGCATCTGCCGCATACGCCGCAAGTTGGTGTTTTCGATACTGCTTTCCATTCAAAAATGCCGCCGCACGCTTATCTATATGGTATTCCTTACGAGTTATACAGAAAGTATAAGATCAGAAGATATGGATTCCATGGTACTTCTCATCGTTTTGTTGCGCTTAAGGCAGCCAATATGTTAGAAAGACCATACGATGAATTGAAGATAATCACTATTCATCTTGGGAACGGCGCAAGCGTTGCAGCAATTGATAAAGGAGTTTCTATTGATACGTCGATGGGCTTCACCCCGCTTGAGGGTTTGCTGATGGGGACTCGCTGCGGAGATCTCGATCCCTCTATCATCACTTATGTAATGGGTAAAGAAGGATTGGACGTCAGGGACATGAACGCATTGCTGAATAAACATAGCGGTTTAATTGGTGTGAGTGGGGAAAGTTCCGATATGCGTGAGTTAGAAGCAGCAGTAAAAGAAGGTGATCGGCGATCTAAACAAGCTTTCGATCTTTTTAATTATAGGATCAAAAAGTATATTGGCGCTTATATTGCTGCTCTGGGCGGATTGGATGCCATGGTATTTACAGGCGGTATCGGTGAAAATTCGGTAGAAGTTCGTAAAGCAGTTTGTTCGAATATGGAATACTTGGGAATTGAACTTGACTTGGAGAAAAATGAAAAACCTGTTGGTATGGCAGACATATCAGCAGAAAAATCAAAAGTCAGAGTTTTGAGAATCCCGACGGATGAAGAGTTAGTTATTGCTATGGATACAGAAAAAATTGTAAGCGAACAATTGAGTTAGAACTGCAAGTTTAAAGTGAATAAGTTTCAAGTTAAAAGAGGCTTTTGTCTTGTCAGTAAAATAAATTTACTTTCTAAACCTCTAAGGTTTGTGTACTTGTTCTGAGACCAAAACCTTAGAGGTTTTTCTAACAAAATTAAGGTTTGATGTGTTCTTACGAAGACCTCAACATATTTAAAAAGTTAGAACTTCTTTCACACGAAAATTATTTAACTTCTATCACTTTGCTTTTGCAGATTGTATTTCCCCATATATCTTTCCGTTTTATTCATTATTTTTCCAATTAATTTATCAAAGATAAGTGAGAGTAATATGAACTTTGAACTGAAAGATAAAGTAGTTTTGATAACAGCCTCAAGTAAAGGAATTGGTAAAGCTGCGGCGGAATTGTTCCTGGTTGAGGGAAGCAAAGTCGTAATTTCTTCGAGCAATTCTGATAATCTTAAATCGGCAGCGGAAGAACTCAAATCAATAACAGGCAGTGAACCGTTAACCGGTGTCTGTGATTTGAATGATCTGGAAGATCTAAAAAATATTGTAAAGTTGACCAAAGAAAAATTCGGTAAGATTGATATCCTTGTTAATAACTGCGGCGGACCTGTGCCTGGAATGTTTGATGACCTGGACGATAATAAGTGGCAGCATGCTGTTGAGCAAGTATTGATGAGCGTTGTAAGACTTACCCGCGGAGTTCTGCCATATATGAAAGAAAACAATTGGGGAAGAATAATTAATATAACATCCCTAAGTGTAAAACAGCCGGTTGACAATCTAATGCTTTCTAATTCACTGCGCAGTGCAGTAACGGCATTTGCAAAAACACTCAGTAACGAGATCGGCAAAAATAATATTACTGTTAATAATGTTGCTCCGGGATATACGCTAACATCCAGGCTGCATGAGCTTGCAGAATTAAGAGCGAAGAACAGAGGTATTACAAAGGAAGAAATATTTAAGGAGATGGCATCAGTCGTTCCGATGAAAAGATTAGCCGATCCTCATGAAGTTGGGGCAATGATCGTATATTTAGCGTCAGAACAAGCGGGTTATATTACCGGGCAGACAATTGCCGTTGACGGCGGTGTAATAAAATCGACTTATTAAATACTTGTCTATTTAATCAGAAACTTCCAAGGTTTTCAAAACCTCGAAGGTTTGGTTAAATAAAAATATAAACATATGAAAATTCTAATCAAAAATATTACCGTTTTATTATTGGTATTTTATTCTGTAGTCTCAGCGCAGGATAATCACTACTGGAATCTCTTTACCGGAAATGAATCTGCCGTATTGGGAGGAATTGTTCTGGACGGTGTAAACGATTATTCTACTTCATATTTTAATCCGGGTAATATTGCTTTTCTAAAAAGCTCCGGACTTGGTGTTACCGGGAACGTGTATGCTTATC
>JAADIB010000161.1:6139-11467 GCA_013151565.1 Chlorobiota bacterium | reverse complement strand
ATAACTTGAACACCACGAATGGTAAAAATCAAATTTTGTATTTTGTTAATTGGTATTATTTGATTTTTATCTGTCATTATCATTTTCATTTTTTACTATTGCCACCGAACACTAGGTAACAACAAATACTTAACTACCCCAAAAAATCCTCAGCCAAAGCCAGTCCGCCATAGATTGGTGCGTCATCACCAAGCGTTGTATTAACGATCTTAACTTCTTTGCCAGGCTCGGGTAGAACGGCTTTGTCAAATGCTTTTTGTATTTCCGGTAGCATAAAATCGCCCATTGCTTCAATCACTCCGCCGCCGAGGACGATAGTATCAACATTCAACAAGGTCGTTAAACTTCCTAGAAGTGTGCCGGTAATTTTACACGATCTTTTTACATGTTTTATCACAAGCTTATCGCCGGATGCAACAGCTTTTGCCAAAGCGCTGCTTTTGATTTTCTTTCCCTTTGTGAATTCAAGAATGTTGCTCTTCTTTCCAGCCTTCATATCTTTTTGGATGCCTTTTACAATAGCAGTACGGCTTGCTTGATCCTCGAATGATTTTGCCTTTGAGCTAACGCTCAGCTTCCCTTTTCCGTCAACAAGCATGTGACCAATTTCACCGGCATAAAAACTTGAACCCCGGTAAAGCTTGCCGTCAAAGACCAAAGCACCGCCGATTCCTGTTCCCGGACAAACAACTAACATGTTTTTTGCTTTGTTCCTAAACTCATGATGTAGAATACCCAAACCCCAAAGGTTAACATCGTTCTCAAGTAATACCGGGATATTAAAATACTTTTGAAGAGCTTCCTTAAAATTGAAATCTTTGATGCCGAGGTTTGGAGCATCAGCTAAAATGCCGGATTCAGGATTCACAGTACCGGGCACACCCAAACTCAATGCTTTAACTTCCTCTTCTTTAATGTTATGTTCTGTAAGTAGTTTTGAGATGGTTCCGGCTATGGTTTTTACCAAATGATCATTCCCCTGTGATATGTCGGTAATCTCCTTTACCCTTCCGAGAATTTCATGATCAGTGCTGACCAAACACGATAATATTTTAGTTCCTCCGACATCAATTGTAATAACATATTCTTTTTTCAATTTTGGCACTCCTATTTATTTTCCCGTTTACAATGATTTCTAATCTAAATTCATTATTTTAATATATAATTGTTCTCATAGATTTCAAACTGCAACTTAAATCAACTTGAATAAAATATCAAAATTGAAAAATAATAAACCGCTGAAAAAATTTGGTCAGAATTATCTGGTCGATAAGAATATAATTTTAAAATTTGTCAATCGATTCGATCCTGACCTCGACGATCATGTAATAGAAATAGGTCCCGGACGCGGAGCAATAACGGAAGAACTGGTTTCCCGGACAAACCATCTGACGGCGATAGAAATTGATAATAGAATAATTGATGAGTTGATAGTAAAATTTCCAAAAGTTAATTTTGTAAATAAGGACATTTTGAAAATCGATTTTGCCGAAATACTTGAGCCGAATATAAAATACAGAGTGATGGGAAACATACCGTTTAATCTCACTTCCCCGATATTTTTCCAGTTGATCAAAAACCGAAATCATTTTTCCGATGCAATGTTCATAATTCAGCTTGAAGTTGCCCAGCGCATAATTGCAAAGCCAAACAATAAAACTTATGGGATACTAAGCGTGATCCTTAATTATTTTGCCGATGTTAATCTGGAATTCGAAATATCGCCTAATGTTTTTTATCCCAAACCGAAAGTAAAATCCGCTGTAATAAAATTAGACTTTAGTAAAAACCTTACCGATGATATTGATACTCAATTATTCATCGATGTAGTTAAAGCGAGTTTCGGCAATAGAAGAAAAACCTTAAAAAATTCATTGAACAATAGTATATTTAAAAGTTGTAATTTTATGGGAATTGATCTTGATTTTTCAAAGCGTGCCGAGAGTTTTGCGATTGAAGATTTCATTAAATTGACACAGTTCATACAAGAGAAAAAATGCTATGGAAGAGAACAAAGAAGAAATAGAAGTTAAAGACGTTATCCAAGTTGATAATGAGCTGCTGGATAATATTACTAATCTGATTAAAGAGAAAGCTTCGGATAGTCTCTTAAATCTCTTTGCTGATCTGCATCCCGCCGATATTGCAGAGATCATCAATCATTTGAATTATGACAATGCGGAATATGCTTTTTTACTTTTAGACAGTGAAACTGCAAGCGATGTTATTACAGATATTGATGAAAATCTTCGCGAGAAAATACTTCAGAATATTGACGCTGAAAAAATATCAACCATTGTTGATGAACTTGAAACTGACGATGCTACCGATATTATAAGCGACTTACCGGAAGAAGTTGCGAAAGAAGTTTTGAACAGTATTGATGAAGAAGATTCCGAAGATGTTAAGGAACTGCTGAAGTACGAAGAGGACACTGCCGGCGGTATAATGAGCAGTGATTTCGTTGCTGTAAAAGACCACGAAACATTGCGCGCTGCTATTAGAGAGGTAAGAAATCATGCTGATGATTTTGAGCACATCTATCATATCTATGTATTAAAGGATAGCGGAGAGTTAGTCGGAATTGTTTCGCTTAAATCACTTCTTGTCAATCCGCTCCGTACCAGCATTACATCGGTAATGGAAGAGGACTTGATCTACGTTACACCTGAAATTGATCAGGAAGAAGTTGCAAATATAATGCAGAAGTATGACCTGGTAGCAATACCTGTTGTTGATGAAAACAAAAAGATGCTGGGAAGAATTACAATTGACGATATTGTTGACGTTATTCAGGAAGAAGCTAACGAAGATCTTCAAAAAATGGCTGGTCTTTCTGAAGAGCCGGAATCCAGTGACTCGATTTTCAGAATATCCAAAATACGTTTGCCTTGGCTGATTATTGCTTTGGGAATTGAATTCATAGGGGTTATTCTCCTTTCAAAGTATCAATTCGTATTGGAAAGAGTCACCATTGCTGCATTCTTTTTCCCAATTTTATTGGCTATGGGCGGAAGCTCCGGCAACCAAGCGGCAATTGTGATGGTAAAAGGTTTGGGCAGCGGAGATATCTGGCTCAAAGAAAGTCTGAAAAAATTATCTAAGGAATTGTTCGTTGCTTTACTGAACGGTGTTGTAATTTCGGTTATCCTATTTACATTAACTTATTTATTCTTCGACGATACTGCATTCTTATTCGTTTTAGCATTAACGGTTATCTTCATTATTCTTTTCGCTACTATGCTGGGTGCAACAATACCATTAGTTCTTAAAAAGTTCAACATCGATCCGGCAGTAGCCACCGGTCCTTTTGTCTCAACAATGAATGATATTTTGGGCTTATTAATTTATATGACATTCGTAACACTGTTTATAATTCACTGATGAAATATATTAAGAAACAATTATTGAAGTTGCAGGCTAATGATTTATTGATTGTTACCTTTGCAATATTGCTGACTATCGTAAATTTAATTTTTTCCAATAGAGTTTCTAACTGGCAGAATCATGTAATTGTAAACATTATTACGATCGTTTTAATCTTTATTATTGTCAATATGGACAGACCAGGTAAAGGAGTATTTTGGAAGCAACTCCACTATTGGTATATGGTTCCTATTATTTTTCTTTCCTTCAAAGAAATTTACTTCATGGTAAAACCTATTCGCGGAGTGGATTATGATAATGTTCTGATTGCTATTGACAGATTCCTTTTCGGTGGTGACCCGACTCATTTTCTCTATCAGATCGCTAATCCATATTTAACAGAACTGCTTCAGATAATTTACGGTTCATTTTTCTTTTTACCCGTACTATTAGGTATTGATATTCTCATAAATCAGAATGAAAAGAATTTTAGATTTATGACCTTCGCTATAATACTCGGATTTTTTCTTTCATACATCGGTTATTTTATCGTACCGGCAATCGGACCTAGATTTACGCTGCATGATTTTGCTTCGACTAATACTGAATTGCCCGGACTTTTCTTTACAAATTTTCTAAGGGGAATCGTGAATGCCGGAGAGTCTATTCCAGCGGGAACTCCTAATCCAATGGAGGTAGTGCAGCGGGATGTATTTCCTAGCGGTCATACACAAATAACTTTAATTGTCATGTATCTCTCGGTTAAGTTCAGAACACCCACAAGGTACATTTTTCTCCCGGTTGGAACTTTGCTGATATTCTCAACCGTTTACTTAAGGTATCATTACGTGATTGATTTGATAGGCGGTTTAGTGTTTATGATAGCCACAATGATTTTCGCATATTTACTTTTCAACTGGTGGATGAAAGTTAAAGGAGAAGAACCTTTTAGTTATCCTGATCATTCTAAATAAAATTTTACAATTATGGAAAAGAAAAAGCAAGTTCAAAGAATTTTTGATTCGATCTCACAAAGATATGACTTCCTCAACCATCTCTTAAGCGGCGGTGTGGATTTTTACTGGAGAAGAAAAGCTTTAAAGTTGAGCAAGATGAATTCGGAAACCAAACTTCTGGATGTTGCATGCGGTACGGGTGATTTTGCAATTGCAGCTAAAAAGTTGGGAGTTAAATCAATTATCGGTGTCGATCTTTCGCTGAATATGCTTAAACTTTTCAATCAGAAAACCGATTGGAGTAAAGGGAAACTAGTAGAAAGCGTTGCTGAAACAATGCCTTTTAAAGATTCCTCATTCACTAATATTACTGTTGCTTTTGGTGTGCGTAACTTTTATGATATAGCTGAAGGATTTAATTCATTCCACAGAATTCTATCTGAAAACGGGAAAGCCACAATTCTTGAATTTAGACTTCCGTCAAATATTGTTGTTCGTAAGTTTTATTTATTTTATTTTAAAAACATCTTACCACTGGTCGGTAAAATTATTTCTAAAGATAAAGAGGCTTACACATACTTACCAGAATCAGTTGATGATTTCGATGCAAAGGTCGATCTAAAGAAACTCTTGCTGGAAGCGGGTTTTAAGTCTGTGACTGTTACACAACTGACATTTGGAATTGTCCAAATCGCAATTGCGGAAAAGTAGATCAGTCATGTAAAAAAGAATTTGAAATCCTTTCATCACCAATTGTACTACTCCCGCCATGACCTGGATAGATAACAGTCTCATCCGGAAGAGTTAGAAGTTTAGTCTTAATTGAATTTATTAAAGTGTTGAAGTCCCCTTTCCATAGATCGGTTCTGCCGATGCTTCCTTTAAAAAGGACATCCCCTGTTATACAGATATTCTCAGATGGGAAATAAATGCAGTATTCTCCGGGTGTGTGTCCTGGTGTGAATAATAGCTCACACTCAATATTTCCAAGGGTTAAAGTGTTCTG
>JAADIB010000161.1:0-6085 GCA_013151565.1 Chlorobiota bacterium | reverse complement strand
AATTGTTTTCCTTGTTCAACTGCTTTTTCAAGCAGAGGTATGTCTTCTTTCGGAGCTAAATATTTCGGGTTGAATGTGTCTTTTACAAATTTATTTCCAAAAACATGATCAATATGACAGTGAGTATTGATAAGATATTTAACAGTGAGTTTATTTGAATCAATAAAGTTCTTAAGTTCAACTTCTTCAGAATTGTTAGAGCATCCGGGATCTATGATGCAGGCTTCTTTTGTAGTTTCATCCCAAATAACATATGTGTTTTCCTGGAATGGTGAGAATACAAATATATTTATCTTCATAGTTCCTCTTTTTCACGCAGAGTACGCAGAGAAGCGCAAAGATTTTTATAAATTATTTACAAAACGTTTTATTCCATCTTTTAGTAATGGAACATTAAAATTAATTAACAAAGCTAATTTCAACTCTGATAATTTTAGATATGTTAATGTCTGTGCTTTGTGAACCGGCAAAACAGTTTCTACTGATTTAATTTCTATAATTACTTTATTCTCTATTAATAAATCGATTCTATAACCCGCATCAAGTTTTATTTCTTCAAATATTACCGGTAAAGCAACTTGTTTTTTAACATTTAATCCAAGTTTTTTAAGTTTATATTCAAGTGTTGATTCATAAACAGATTCTAATAAACCAGGTCCTAATGTTTTATGAATTTCAATAGCTGCACGAATAATAATATTTGAAATCTCATTCTCATGCATAATAGCGTACTCTGCGTCTCCTTCGCGGTCTCTGCGTGAAAAGCATTACTTCCTAAAATTACTACTTAATCTTTTCTGCAGTTTTGTTGTATAATTTTTGTAATTATCCTTTGTCTCACGCATAGAATCACCGCCGAATTTTTGCAGGAAAGCTTTAGCTAAAACCCAAGACAGCATTGATTCTCCAATTACAGCACAAGCAGGCACTGCAACAAAGTCGCTTCTTTCTCTTCTGGAGATTACCTTCTTCATCGTTGAAAGATCAACTGCTTCAATCGGCGACATAAGTGTTGCGATAGGCTTCATAGCAGTTCTCACTATCACCGGAAGTCCGGTAGTCATTCCTCCTTCAATTCCGCCGGCTCTATTAGTTTTTCGTGTCAGCTCTCCGTTCTTCATCACTATCTCATCATGAGAAGCAGAACCATAAGCATCAGCAGCCTTGAACCCGGTCCCAATCTCAACACCTTTCACGGCATTTATCGACATCATCACATGTGCAATGTCGGCGCTTAATTTTGTATCGTATTGAATAAAACTCCCTAACCCTACAGGCAGCCCAGTAGCAACAGTTATGAATGTACCGCCCAGCGTATCTCCAATCTTTTTAACTTTTTTGATCTTACGGATTATCTTCTCTTCCTGAAGTTTGTCCAAAACTCTAACTGCACTTGCATCTGCTTCCTGTGCAAGTGACCATGCATCAAAATTTTTACTCAGAGAATTGTTAAATAGTTTTTCAGAAAACTGTTCCGTTGAATATATCCCGCCGATACTCTCTACATAACTACCTACATGAATCCCGAACTCCTCTAAAAATCTACGAGCTATGGAACCAACAGCCACGCGTGCAGCAGTTTCTCTAGCGCTTGATCGCTCAATTGAATTACGGATATCATTCAAATCGTACTTTGACACACCAACTAGATCGGCATGTCCAGGACGAGGAACAGTTATCTTTTTATGTTTCCCTTTCGGTTTGCCGGATGCCATCTCATCAGTCCAATTCTCCCAATCACTGTTCTTAATAAAAAGCGATATTGGTGAGCCGAGAGTTTTTTGGAAACGAATACCGGATAATATTTCCGCAGTATCGGTTTCAATTTTCATCCTTCCGCCGCGCCCGTATCCCATTTGTCGTCGGGCTAAATGCGAATTAATGTATGATTCTTCAATCTTAAGATTGGACGGAAAGCCCTCTGCAATTACGGTTAAACCCTTCCCGTGTGATTCACCGGCAGTTAAAAAGCGTATCATCTAATTTTCTTTGTATTAATTTGGAATAACTTTGCAAATATAAAAAAAGCGTACCTTAATTGGAGTTGTTTTTTCATCCGATGCAATCGATCACAATGATATTCGCTCACACATTTTTGAACATTTCGTCCGCTTGCTTGTAAACTTTGTAAAGTCCGTGTCCCATTGAAAGAATATCATTCCACTTAAAACTAAGTTCATCCCAATTTTGCCAAATGTTAACTAATTTAGGTAACGAGTCCACTCCACTCCAATCTGGGAACATATTGCGAAATTCATTAACAGAGTCCATCCGTTTATTCACATATATCCCTTTGTAATTAAGGACATTCTTCACCAATGAAAACATGTTTTTGCATAGCTCAAACGCCAGTATGTCAGCTTTATCATCATTGGTAATATTCTGCCCCAGAGCAAGACCCGCTTCTTTGGTGTTCATCTGTGCAAGCGCTTTTGATTCAGTAGCGGCATATAATATTGGGGCTAATTTTTCAAAATGTGATTTCGTCCCCTTCCATTGCCCGGGCGCCTCAGCGGTTAATATTTTTTCGTTCCCTTTACGGTTTGGATAGAGGTCCTCTGTTATCAGCCCTTGTTTATAAGCGCTCTTGATGAGATACATAAGATCATCAAGCCGAACAAAATCAATATCGTATTCTTTCAGATCGGTTGTTATTTTTGTTATCCTATCCATTGCAACTGAAATATTAATGATCATCGGGATAAAGAGAGGTCTGTTTGGATTGGCTTCGATAAATTTTCTTACAGTTGCAACGTCATCTTTATCCGGGACGTGCAGACCTTCACCGCAAAAGACATAAGGTTTATCTTTAAAATTATAATTCGGTTCAAACGCCGATTCTCCCATGCCGCGAACAAACCCAATACTGTTATCCAACTCCTTAAAGAGAATCGGATTAAATTCGGGCACACATCCACTTCCTGCCAATTTGTGTAATCGTTCCAATTAGTTATATATGGTATATTCAAATCACATCGTTCCATATATTGTTTGCTCATCCGTAAAAATTTACGAGGATCCGGATGCTGATAAGTATAAGTGTATCCAGCGCCGGCTGGTCCGCAAAACATATAATCATTCGGCTTCTGATTATTTATATAATATTTATACACTGCCGGGGCAACATCCGCCAACAGCGGCTGAAAACCCCATGACACCGGGAAATTGCGCTCTTTCTCAAGACCCCAATTCCTATTCTGCTGGTTCTCTATAACCCAGAAGGCATCTCCATCTGACATTATAAAAGCTATATATATTTTATTCTTTTCAGCTTTATTATCTTTTCTCGGACTTTCCTTCTGTTTCGGGAATCGGATATCTTTTGGTTTGATACCGCCATGTACTGACATATTCGGCATACCGGAGCAAATTGTATATAACCCTTTACGCGATGCACGCTCAACAGCCCAATGTTCATGGTCTCGAGTATCATGCCAGCCCCATACTCCGCCCGGAGTTTCCATCTTAGCATAAATTTTATCCATCAAGCGATATTCTCTGCGCTGACGCAATGCCGCCGACAGATCAATTATAAATGACTTGTTGGCAACAGTAAAATCACGATCGATATAATGACCGCTATAAGGATAATCGACACAATAATTAGCAATGACATGTTTGGAACATCTTGGAAAAAGATTTTCAAATGCCCACTCATATGCTTCCACTCGGTCGGTCCAGCGTCCGCGGAGATCCTCTTTAAGTTTCAGTCCCGTTTCTTTAACGATCGGTTCCATTGCCGGAGTTATCACCATCCAATTCTCGAGACTGCCCCATGTTTGCGCCACATTTATTGTATGCAGCATTTCCGGGTCAATTATTATATAACCATCCAATTCGCCGGCAAACCGTTTGATAAGAGAAGCAAAGTCTGTCTCCACTTCAACTGGAACATTGATCCCTTCCTTTTTATAAATTCCCAGCCAATCAGTAGCACCATTTCCAAACTGTATCCAAATTCTCGGTTCCTTACGATTAATGAGTCCTTGAAAAATGGTCGAGGTCATCCGCAGCATCCAAATATCCTTATTATTGGCATCAGGAAAGGTTTCTTTGAAGTGAGAAATATTATAACTTATTAGTTTCTTTGGTGATTTGAACTTATAAAAAATGTCATACTCTGGAAGTGTATATAAAAAATTTGGCGGGATTTCTGACTTACAGCCATAGAATTGAAACGGCATTACAGAAAGTCCGCCTACAATGGCAGTTGTCTTAATAAAATCACGGCGATTGATTTGTCTGGTCATAACAAACTCCTATAAAAGTTACAGTAATTTAATTCGCTTATCTTTTCAGTATTGATCCCCGAACTATTATAATCTCAATGCGGTTATATTGTCTTTTCTATTTGTTAGTAGAAAATCAAAAATAGATCAAAGCATAACATTTAGAATGACCAATTGTATAAAGGCATTAATTGATTTCGTAAATTATATTTAATTAGCTGGTATTTCCGATGGATAAGGTCCATATTGGTTTTCTCCAGGATTACTATCTGTAACCATAAGAAATAAAAGCCAAATCCAACCAATTATAGGTATCAAAACAATTAAAAGCATCCATCCGCTTTTTCCTATATCATGAAGTCGGCGTACTGATACCGCTAATCCGGGAATGATAACAGCTAAACTATATAGCATGTAGAATAAACCATATACACCTAGACCAAATTCTGTTCCCAATAGCATATCAAGAATCATTGCGACAAAAAGGAAAATTATATTGAATAATGTGAACATCCAATATTCTTTTCTCCTAGCTCTTCCGCTAAATCCAGCATAATTTTTTAATACTGCAATATACCAATTCATAGTTATTCTCCTTTTGTTTAATTCATAAGAAAGAATTTAAATAACATATAATTTATTATTCCCTTGTATCAATTAGCGCCATTATAAAATGACAGAACTAAAGTATAGAAATAGTTCCTCCATCAAATCAATATATGGTTTCTTGAGCATACATACAAAATTATCTATGAATTTAATTCACAGTTTTATTAAAGCTAAAACTGCATGAAAATCAGTAAACATAATTCGGTATCAAAATAAAAATTATAATTCATATAATATCCTTTCAATTCTATCTGTTTTTATTTTTAATACTCCATCAATAAACACCATCAAACCTTTCCCTTTTTTATATTTATCACCGGTTTTATCCCAGATTATAGTTAGTTCCAAGCCATGATATGACACTCTGTCTAAACAAAACCATTTCCATTCATCCGGAATGAGCGGATTAATTTCTAATATGTTATCTATCCTAGGTTTTAGTCCTAGTAGATCCGATATAACTAAATCACAAAATCCTGAATGATTATAGTCTTTACCTCTTTCTACTTCACCTTTTTTCTTTGAATATGTTTTAAGCATTGTCCTTGAGATCCAGTCCCCGGTAAAAGGGTTTATGTTTTCATCTATCCATTTTTGTCTATTCCCATCTTCATTAATTATTGATTGACTTTTTGCGTACTGCAATAATAGATTAAAATAATCATCCTTTGAAATATTTCCGTGATTGGAATAGTTATTTAACAAATTCGACATTGCCTTAAGAGTTTGAGTTGTAGCAAAAGGCCATGAAGGTCCATTCCATTGACATTCATGCCCGGTATAACTTATTTCAAAATACGGATGCGATCTTTCGCAGGTTGTTAATCCATATGGAGCATAAAACCCTGTGGTATCAATTACTTTGTTCCATGCAGTTGAATATACTGGGCTATCATCTGGTAAATTGAAATACCATGGAACATATCCTATCAGTTCTCTAACATTAAGCGGTTTGGTTGTATCGGAATATTTTTTTGGAAGTACTGTAAAAAATTCAAGTTGTTTATTCCACAAACGATTCTGCACTTCTTGTTTTATTAGGAGAGCTTTAGAACGAAATTCTTGTGCTATCAATTTCTTATTAGTCAAATATGCTATTGTCGAAATCGCTTTAGCATCTCCGTACATATAACTATTTATAGTCGGTCGAACCGCTTCCATTCCGCCGATGGGAATTCCCTTATTTAAAATTCGTCCGCTAACAGATACCTCCATTCCATCGTAGCCGTCTAATTGCCAAAACAAAA
>JAADIB010000459.1 GCA_013151565.1 Chlorobiota bacterium | reverse complement strand
TTTTGGAAGATATTTTAAACATAATTTTGCATAGTCATTAATGATTTCTTGTTCATTTTCTTTTAAATATTTTATAATTTGTTCATATTTATCTTTTCGTTCTTCTATGTGTGAAAAATCAAATCCTTCATTTTTTCCATTTAATGAGTTTCGTAAATTTTCTTCAGTAATGGGATTGGAAGAGTATTTTTTACTATGGAGTAAAATATGTTGATAACCCGGGTTATTAACTATTTTTTCCACATTGTCTTGGTTATCGGTAAAATGTTCTAAAACTAATTCTGCTCCCGAATAATCAAAAGTAATTTGTCCGAATAAATGCGAATTTGTGATAAGCATCGAGATTGCAAGTATTATAATTACTTCCGTTTTATTCCTCATTTTCGTTTTTCTCTATATTGGTACATAACGATGGGTATATGAGGCGTTGGGCGTTTTGAAACACCTAACTTTCAACCTGCCTGCCGGCAAGGCAGGTTTACTATGCCGTTTGTTTATATTCATAATCTTTCGGTTTAACTGCTACCCGCCCAATGACTTATATACATTGTTGTAGCCAGTTTATTTATTTTTCAATTCATATTTTGTGCTTCTTCCACCTGAATTTGATTTTATTAATATTCCTTTATCAATCAAGTCTTGTATATCTCGTAATGCAGTATCTTGTGAACATTTTGCAATTTTAGCCCACTTAGATGTTGTTAGATTTCCTGTAAACCCTTCTAATAATTTATTCAATATCTTTTTCTGTCTTTCGTTTTTTATTTCGGTTCCGTAAGCATTCCAAAATTTATGTTTTTTAATTACCAAAGCAAGGGTTTCTTCCGAATTTATAATTGTTTTTTGTAGTGTATTTAAAAACCAATTAATCCATTCTGTAATATCAAGTTTCCCCTTTTGTGTTTTTTCAAGTATATCGTAATATGATTTTCTCTCTTTTTGTATTTGAGATGACATACTATAAAATCTTTGCGGAAGACCATCTGAACGGGCAAGTAGCATATCGGTAATTGCTCTGGTTATTCTTCCGTTGCCATCTTCAAAAGGATGTAATGTTACAAACCACAAGTGTGCTATACTTGCTTTTAAGACTAAATCAATACTTTTTTTATTATTAAACCAGTTTAGAAAACCAGTCATTTCTTTGTCTATTATATTTGCAGGCGGCGCTTGATAGTAAACCTTTTCTTTGCCCATTGCACCTGAGATTACTTGCATTGGTCCGGTAGAATCATCTCGCCAGTTTCCGACAATAATTTCATACATTCCACTTCTACCCATTGGAAATAAGGCATAATGCCAGTCAAACAATCTTTTTTTTGTTAGTGGTTTATCAAAATTATTTGTCGCGTCAAACATCATATCTACAATACCTTCAATATTTCTATTAATTGGGGGTAAACCACCTATATCAATTCCTAATCTTCTTGCAATTGATGAACGAACTTCTTCTTTATTTAAAACAATACCTTCAATCTCATTTGTTTTTAATATATCAGAGGTTAATGTTTCAAGGAATGCTTCATTTTGTAAATCAAACCCCAAAGCTTCCATTTTTCCAATTAATCGACCTTGTTTGTTCCTTACTTCTGCTAATAAATCAGATAGTTCTCTTATATCCCAAATAAAATTCGGCCAATTTTCGTGTTGATATATGTATATTTTTCTATTCATTTATTCTCCGCATTATTTGCGACAAATATAGTGTTTATTCTCCGCAAATTGCAAATTTTTCTGTTTTTTTTCTAATTGGCTACAACATCTCAATAAACGTATTGCGTTTATTAGGACTATATGTGAAATTACTGTTCGTTTATTACACAAAATAAACTCTATAATATGAAAAAACAAGAAATATTATCAGAGTATTATAAGCTGCTTAAAATAGAAAACTATTCAGATCAAACTATAAAAAGTTATTATTCCGCTTTAAAATTAGATAGTGTAACAGATAAAGCTATAAAAGATTATCTGTATTTCTGTAAAACAAAAAGAAAGCAACGGTTCATACATTGCGCCATAGTTTTGCAACACATCTTTTAGATGACGGAACAGATATCAGATATATTCAAGAATTGTTGGGGCATAAGCGTTTGGAAACCACACAGATATATACTCATGTTTCTTCATATTCAATAAATAAGATCAAGAGCCCTTCTGATAAATTAAAGATTTAATTCTTTATAAGTTTTGAATTATGTTACTGTAATTTGAAAATTGTTTGTATTTTAAGTTCTGAAATTTGGACTTTCTACTTAAGGAGTAATATGAAATTAGACATACTGATCTTTGCTGCGCATCCGGACGATGCGGAACTTGGAATGGGCGGTACAATTGCAAAGCTTGCTGCCGAGGGAAAGTCAGTTGGCATTATTGATCTTACAGAAGCGGAGTTAAGCAGCAACGGTACAGTGGAGAGCAGAAGAGAAGAAACCGAAGAAGCAACAAGAGTTTTAAGTATTGCCTACCGTGAAAATCTTAAAGTGTCGGACGGAAGAGTTAAAGTAAATGATAAAATTGTTCATTCGGTAATTTCGATAATAAGAAAGCACCAGCCGAAAATAATTTTTGCTCCATATTTTAATGACCGCCATCCTGATCATATCGGGACGAGTAAGATTGTAAAGGAAGCGGTTTTCTTCTCAGGATTGAAAAAGATAGAAACTGAATTAAGTGGAGAGCAGCAATCACCGCATCGTCCTGAAAAATTATATTATTATATGCAGACCTACGAATTCACCCCGTCCTTTATTATTGATATCTCAGATTACTTTGAAACTAAGATGAAGGCTGTAAGGGCTTATAGGTCACAGTTTTACAATCCCGATGAAAAAGGAGAACTAACATTTATCAGTGACCCGAAATTCATCAAATATTTAGAAGCCCGCGCGAGGTATTTCGGTTTCCAGATCAGGAAAGAATACGGCGAACCATTCTTCTCTGAAGAAGCAATTGAATTAACCAAGATTGTGCAATAGAAAAAATACGATGATGTTCAAAACAGTTGTAAGCTAATAATAACAATACTTTGGGATTAAAAAATATTTGAGGGTGCATGTGGATGAGATCCAAAATCCAAGATTGGAAAACATAGAACGATTAGAAAAGCTTTATAAGTATTTGAACTACGAAATTTCGTCTTCCATTCTTTTTGTAGCAGGTTGGTTCTTTGCTTTATTTATACCGATACTATTTTTAGCGGCAATTATTTTTACTCCGTTTATGCTTTATGTCCTTTATAAAGAAAGCAAAAATGGCTGGGTCATTTCTTTCGTCTTGCTAATAATTATCCCGGCAATTCTTACGGCTATTTTTTACCCGGTACTATCTATGTTCGGACTTATTCCATTCTATTTCTATTGTTTCCTATTACGAATGGAAGCAAGAAACTGGCTGGAAGAAAAGAGGGCAAAAAATGAGATGATACTTGAAAAGATAAAGAGAGAAAATGAGAAAGCCGACTTAGACGATCTGGGATTTTTCATCCAGAAATGATTCCAAAGAGAGTTTTAATCCACTTCTATTTCTTTTCATAAATTGCTTATAGGATTCAAGTCCTCTTTAAAATTACTCATTAATTTATTTCATATATTTACTCTCTTATTAATTATTTTCTTTTAATATTAAACTAAATTTTAAGAAAAATTAACATTTAAGAGGAAACTTTTAATCCTCCGAATTGTAAAAAATCAGTTGAATTAAATTTTTCAATAATAAAGGGGTAACTATAGTGGAGATTACCGAATTAAATGAAAAGATAAAACTGGAAAGTCAATTTGTTGATGATCTGTTCAATGAAATTGGTAAAGTAATAGTTGGACAAAAAGAAATGGTTCAACGACTTATTATCGGACTTCTCGGCAACGGGCATGTCCTACTCGAAGGCGTTCCAGGTCTCGCTAAAACATTAGCAATCAATTCTCTCGCATCGTCAATGGATGCAAAATTTCAAAGAATACAATTCACACCAGACCTACTTCCGGCAGATTTGATCGGTACAATGATCTACAATCAAAAGGATGGAGAATTCAGGATCAAGAAAGGTCCGATCTTCTCGAACTTTATTCTGGCTGATGAGATAAACCGTGCACCGGCTAAGGTACAGTCGGCTTTATTGGAAGCAATGCAGGAAAAACAAGTGACCATCGGCGCTGAAACATATAAACTGGATGAGCCGTTCCTTGTTCTTGCCACACAAAATCCTATTGAGCAGGAAGGAACTTATCCGCTTCCAGAAGCTCAAGTAGATAGATTTATGCTTAAAGTAAAGATCACTTATCCATCGCGTGAAGAAGAACAAAAGATCATGAAGCTGAATGTCGGCGGTGCATTTCCAAAAGTATTGCCGGTGATCTCAAAGGAAAGCATTCTTAAAGGCAGAAAACTTGTGCAGGATATTTATGTGGATGAAAAAATTGAACAGTACATTTTGGATATTGTTTTTGCTACTCGTAATCCGGAAGAATTCGGCTTAAATAACTTAACTCCGCTTATCAGTTACGGAGGTTCACCTCGTGCAACAATAAATCTGGCGCTGGCAGCAAGAGCGAATGCGTTTATTAAACGAAGAGGTTATGTAATACCGGAAGATGTTAGAGAAGTCTGTATGGATGTGCTAAGACATAGAGTTGCTGTAACATACGAAGCAGAAGCTGAGGATATTACATCGGAAATAATTGTGCAGAGAATATTGAATACTGTTGAAGTTCCTTAATAGCCTTAATCATAATCTTAATCTTAATTCTTAATCTGCTTTTATAAAAGTTATGGAAGAAATGGAAGAGAAAATATTTTTTGACCACGAGAAACTGGTTGTTTATAGAAGAGCATTAGAAGTAATTGAATTTTTTGAAATAATTTTTAAAAAAGGAATTAGTTCTTCTTATAAAAATCAATTAGAAAGAGCGTCCTCTTCAATTGTTCATAATATTTCAGAAGGAAATGGGAAATATACTAGCAAAGATAGATGTAAATATTTTGATATAGCACGTGGTTCAGCGTTGGAATGTGCAAGTGGACTCGATATTCAATATATAAAGAATGTTATTTCTAAGGAAGAACTTTATAAGGGGAAGTCACTTTTAAGGGAAGTTGTATCAATGTTAGTTGGTTTGATTAAGAACAATTCTAAAGACAGAGTTTATGAACCTAGTGTTGAATATAAAGATAATAATGTGGAAGAAGAGGAATGAGATTAGGGATTAAGATTAAGATCAAGAATTAAGAGTAAGATTGTAAAGAATATGCTTACAAAAGAATTACTTAAAAAAGTAAAACAAATAGAGATAAAAACACGCGGGGTTGTGAACGAAGTTTTCTCCGGTGAATATCAT
>JAADIB010000043.1 GCA_013151565.1 Chlorobiota bacterium | reverse complement strand
GATAAGGAGATTCAACAAAAGAAAATTGAAGTGAACGCTGACAAAAAAGCAACTGTTTCTTTTGATATCAATTTGGGAATCGGTACTCATACATTACGAATCGGTAATTCCAAAACCGTTCTAGTCAAGGTGTATCCGCATCAAAAAGTTGATATCTCAAAAATAAAGTTCGGAGAATATTGTTCTGCCAGAGCCGAACCTCATGAAATAATGATCGATCAGAAAAATAATAAGTTCATCATAAAAGCGGCTGGTACTGATTTTTATCATGGAGAGGATTCCTACGCTACTGCTTATATAAAAGAACCGATAAAAGGAAATTTTGTTGCAACTATTAAAGTTGTTAAATTCGGAGACAAAACAAACGAGTGGTTTAGAACAGGTTTATTTGTTCGTAATGATATCACTAAAAGTTTTGATACCGGGGAAGGAAGTCTTGGTTCTGTACTGATGTTTGTTTCTCCGGGAAGAGCCGGAATGAACTGGGACGAGTTCGGGGATGGATGTATGCATAAAGCGAACAGTCAAAATCATCCTACATATGAGCCGACTCCAATGTGGATAAAATTAGTCCGGCATGGAAATAGTTTCTCAGGTTATGTAAGTTATGATGGTAAAAACTGGACGGTTTCCAGGCACACTGAAGATATACCCGGGATCAATGAAGCAGTACAGCTTGGAATTGCTGCTGGCGGTCCGGATGAGCGTGTCTATTCTGTGGAGTTTGAGGACTTCACTCTTGATGTAGAAAAGTAAATCAAAAACAATTATGGAGTTAAAATGATTTCTAAAATAAATATTGCGGCGCTTATGGGTTTCGGATTATTAAGTCTTAGCCTTTTATCGTGCACGTCACCCGAGAAAATAAAAAAGGAACCCGCAAACTGGGCGGAGAAACTTGGTTTCCCTGAAGGAAGAAAAGTTTTAATGTTTCATGCTGATGATATTGGAATGTGTGATGAAGCAAATATTGCTGCGAAAAATTATCTTGATAAAAAAGAGATACAGAATGCAGCAATAATGGTTCCCTGTCCGTCTGCGCTCCCGGCGATGCAGTGGGCTGCTGAACATCCGAATGTTGATGTCGGGTTGCATCTTACATTAACAAGTGAGTGGAAAACATACCGCTGGGGACCCGTTTCTAATATAGCTGATGTACCGGGATTGGTAGACCCTGATAAAATGTTTTGGCATGAAGTTCCGCAAGTTGTTGCTCACGCGAGTGCAGCAGAAGTTGAAACGGAGATACGCGCACAAATTGAAAAAGCTAAATCTGTCGGGATGAATCCTAGTCATATAGATACACACATGGGGACACTTTACGGGTCTCCTGCGTTTGTAAAAGTATTTCTAAAAGTTGCGGAGGATTATGGAATACCTGCAAATGCAATTGACCTTTCAAATCCTAAGGTTGTTGAACATTTCAAAAAAGCCGGATATCCTATAACTGATGAGGTTATAGCAACTATGGCTGATTATTCACTTCCGAAGCTGGATTTCTTTACAAGCGTGCCGAAAGGAAACACTTACGAAGAAAAGAGAGAAAAACTTTTTCAATTGGTAAAAGGTTTACCCAATGGATTAACGGAGATAATTTTTCATCCGTCTGTTGAAACAGACAATTTGAAGTCAATAACAAATTCTTGGCAGCAAAGGGTTTGGGAAGCAGAACTTTTTTCCGACCCGGTTGTTAAAAAATTCCTTGAAGATGAGCAAATTATCTTTACTAATTATAAAGATATAATGCAGAGATTTAATAACAAAAAATAATGCGCTTGCCACGATGTAAAAATCGTGGCTATTCATTTATTCTTTTGTATTAATATTTAGTGACATGGAAAACGGTTTATCTTCTTCGTTTACCCCTCTTTTATAATTTGGAACATTATCCATTTCCAGAAATAATTTACCGCCATTCATTATGGTGCTATGATCAAGCCAGTTCTGATCAAACTCTTTTCCATTAAGAGTTCCACTTTTAATATACAAGTTTGATGAGGAATTGTCTGGAGCACTTATCTCAAAAGTATTTCCATTTTCAAGTTGGAGCGTAATTTTCTTAAACAGCGGTGCGCCCATTACATATTGACCAGAGCCAGGACAGACCGGGTAAAATCCCATTGAACTAAAAATATACCAGGCTGAAGTTTGTCCATTATCCTCATCTCCGCAATAACCATCTGGAGTATCGAGATATAACTTGTCCATTACTTCACGAACATGTTTTTGCGCTTTCCACGGCTCACCTGCATAATTGTATAAATATATCATGTGCTGTATAGGTTGATTTCCATGAGCATAATTTCCCATATTGGCAATTTGCATCTCCCGAATTTCGTGAATGGTAAATCCATAATAGGAACAATCATAATCTGGCGGCATAGAAAATACAGTATCCAGCATGCTCACAAATTCTTTCTCTCCTCCCATCAAATTAATTAATCCTTCGATATCTTGAAAAACAGACCATGTATAGTGGAGACTATTTCCTTCGGTAAAAGCATCGCCCCATTTCAAGGGATTGAAGGGAGACTGAAAAGTTCCATCAGCATTTTTCCCTCTCATCAATTTATGTTCAGGGTCAAAGAGATTTTTATAATTCTGTGATCTTTCTTTGAATAAATTAACTTCCTTTTCAGGACGACCTAATTCACTTGCTAATTTATAAAGACAAAAATCTGCATATGCATACTCAAGTGTACGGGCAGCATTCTCTTTGATCCCAACATCATAAGGCACATAACCTAAGTCGTTGTAATATGATGCTCCATATCGTCCAACTGATGGGATGTTTTTATTATATCCATTTGAATTTTTCAAAAGTGCTTCATATAGTATATCAATGTCATAACCACGAATTCCTTTTAAGTAGGAATCTGCAATCACTGAAGCTGAATTTGATCCGATCATACAATTTCGATGACCGGGAGTTGCCCATTCAGGTAACCAGCCGCTCTCCTTATATGCATTAACCAGACCTTTCATAATATTTGAATTCAGTTCCGGGTACATCAATGTGAAAAATGGAAAAGTTGCTCGAAATGTATCCCAGAACCCATTATCGGTAAACATATATCCCGGTAAAACTTTTCCGTTATATGGACTGTAGTGCACCATTTTGTTTTGTGCGTCAAATTCATAAAATTTTCTTGGGAAAAGTAAAACACGGTAAAGACAGGAATAAAAAGTGTTCAGTTGAGCATCTGTACCACCTTCTACTTTTATTTTGGAAAGTTCAGAATTCCAAATATCTCTAGCTTCATCCTTGAGGGTTTCAAAGTCCTTATCACCGATCTCCCTTTTAAGATTTAATTCTGCTTGTTCATAACTAATAAAGGAGGAGGCAACTTTAACATTAACCTGTTCTCCTCGCTCAGTTGTAAAGCCAACTACAGCGCCAACATGATCACCTTTTGCATAAAAACTATTTTTCTTTTCCTTATTACCATTCCAGGTTAAGGTCTTTGCAAAATCTTTGTCAAAAACTGCTACAAAATAGTTGTGAAAGTTCTCTGGGACACTGCCGGAATTATACCTTGAGTAACCAATTATTTTTCGCTCTTCGGGAATTATTCTCACTTCTGATCCCTTGTTAAATCCATCAAGAATAATAAAAGAACTATCAGATTTAGGAAATGTAAATCTGAAGCATGCAGCTCTTTCAGTTGGTGTAATCTCTGTTACAACATCATAATCAGCAAGGTAAACCCTGTAATAGTGAGGTTTAGCTATCTCTGCTTTATGAGAAAACCATGAAGCCCTTTCCGCTTCTTTCGTTTTTAACTTTCCTGTGATTGGCATAAAAGAAAAAGAGCCGTAATCCTTTAACCAATTGCTAGCTTGGTGAGTTTGTTTAAATCCGTTTATTTTATGGGCATCGTAAGCGTATATCCATCCATTTCCCATAGAACTTGTTTGAGGTGTCCAGAAATTCATTCCCCAGGGCAATGCAATTGCTGGATATGTATTACCATTGGACAAATTGAACTCTGAATCACTACCGATTAAAGTATTGACCTTCGATACATAGTCAATAGTACCGTCTGGCAAATTGTTGCAATTTGTACAAGCAGTAAACGTCAAAGTGATGAATATTAATGCTGGAATTATGTAATTTTTCAAGTGTCTGTGTTTGTTCATCAAAGTATTTTACTCCTTTTCTTTAGCCCAAGTTTCCAATAATATGATAGCTTTATATAAAACTCCAGCAGAACCACGATACGAGCTTGATCCTCGCGGCTCATTTTTTATAGTGTACCATTCATAAAAGCCATTATTTTTAATAACTCTTTCTGTCATCGGAAGAATTTGTTCATAAGCCTCGTTTACAAAACCATAATTGACCAGTTGCTGTATCATTCTTCCTCCGAACCATGTCCAGTCGCCGCCATTCTGATATGTGTATGGTACTGACATTATTTTATTTTTAAAAGTACCATCCGGATAAGCCGGGTACATTGTAAGACCGATTGATGCGGCACCAATTTTGTTCACATTATCAATCATCTTTTTCAAGGAAATTTTTATTTCCTCGTTACTAAGCAGTCCGGCTTCAATAGCCACTGCTGTGCCGCCGTGATAAAAAATATCATCTTCATTAAAATCATCAGGAAAAGGGGAGCCATTCAAATAAATATGCGGATGGAATTTCATTTTATCTTTATCCCATAGATGCTTTTTAATATTAGTTTCTAACTCTTCTAAAATTGGCAGCCATTTTGCAGAAGATTCCGGAACCAATTCAATGAAATTTTTCATTGCAATTACCAACATTGCATTATCATAAATATCTAATGTGTAATGGGTATCATCGGTTAAGAACACACCCCATTTATGTTCAGGCTGCACGTCGCCCCAATCGGCTGTAGTGCCTCCCGTTATTAGTCCATACTCTTTATTGTATCTATGATTCATCAAAAACTCAAGAGCAAAGTCCATTCTCTCACTTACTGTTCTTCCGTCAATTTGATACTGAAGTAAAGATCGGTCATTTGTTTTTTGAATGTACTTATAGACCGCTTGAATTAAAGATGTTTCCTGATCGGTTTCAACAGTGTTTTTATGTGCAGCGAGATTTGGTTCCAATTCGGAAAAGATATATTCATACGTACCTTGCATCATCCCCTCTTTTGGAATATACGCATCAATAATATTACCATCCGTTCCTTGAAAATTAAAAAATATAAGTAGCTTTTCCAGAATTTTATCCTTGTCGTTTACATCGAGTGACAATTCCATGAATGTATTAAAATCTCGAATCCAAATTTCACCATATCCATCCCCGGCAGTAAAGCCTGTGCTAATAATATCTTTAGCTTTTTCTTTTACTAATGAAAAATTCTTGTTATTAATAATCTTTAAAGCTAACTGCTTCTCTT
>JAADIB010000434.1 GCA_013151565.1 Chlorobiota bacterium | reverse complement strand
TCAGGTTATCCAAGTTACGCGAACTGATCGGGTCCAATCCGGCAGAAGGCTCATCGAAGAACAGAATTTCGGGATCGAGAGCAATAGCGCGTGCGAGTCCGGCTCTCTTTGCCATTCCGCTGCTTATCTCGGTAGGATAGAATTTTTCAAAACCGCCCAAAGAAAATTTTAACCTCACAAGGTCTTTAATTTCTTCATTTGAAAGATCAGTATCTTTTTCCAATGGCAGTGGCCACATTTTTCTCTAATGTCATCGAGCTCCAAAACGCTCCGCATCTGTCGGCAAGAATAATTGCGGTTATCATAGGAGCCATTTCCAGCACTATTGTAATTTCGACAAGATCGGCAACATAAATTTGAGCATCAAACATTTCCAACTGCACTGCACCGACAAAAGCAATTATAATCCCTATTAAGAAGTTTATTAATGTAACAATAGGTAAAGCTTGTGCGTCGGTTTTCTGAATTAAAATTCTGAGATCCTTTTTTTTTGAAATTTTGCTTTTCCCGCAAGCAATTGAACAAATGCTTTAAAGAATCGCCGAGGAATGTTACTATTTCAATTGTTGACTGGGACTGGGTTGCTTTTATTAGACCGCTCACTAATTCTGCTGAGCATTGGACGATCAGCTTCTTCCTCTTCTATGAAATCATCAAAAGGGGCTGTGAAAGATAATTTAATGAGCTTCCGAATTCCTTCATGCAAACTATCCGGGTCATACTCAATATTATTTTATTAAAAAATAAGAACAACTTCCTGATTACGGTAACAAAAATACTATCCCACTATGTAACATTATCAGAGTTAAATACTACTTTTTTTAATCCACCAAAGGCGGACAAGGGATGAATTCCCCGCCGCTTGCGGCGAAAATATTATTAACTACTCCATAATGATACCCCGTCTGCTTGCAGTGAGGAGATTCATTTTAGAATCTATTAAAATCCCACATTAACACCGAAACTTACAAATGGATCGGAGCTACTATATGGAGAATTTTCATCTTTTATTACATCAAACAGTACTTGTGCGTATGCCCATGTGTTTCGGGAAATCTGTTGGGAATATCCGCCGCCGAGTAGAAGGAAAGGAACCCAATTTCTTTCACCGGAAAAACCGCCTACTGAATACTGATAACTCATATAAGAATACTCAGCATGTGCATATAATTGAGGAATTACTCTGTATCTTAACAATAAACTTCCCCCAAAATTATGCCATATGGAAGATACGGAAGACCCCGAATCATTTATATATTCATAAGCAATCTTAATTCCTCCGGAAAGCTTTGGAGTAAATTTATAACCAACCATCGGCTCTACACTTATTCTAAAGTAATTACCCCAAAAGCTGAATCCAATCCCTCCGCCATAATATACTTTTGAAGGTTTCTGACTTTCATACCTTGAAGGAGGATAAGAAGATTTTGTTTTTGTCGAGTCGGATTGCTGTGCTGAAGCTATAGAAAAAGAGGCAAGTATAAATATGATAAAATATCTCATTTTGTTCCACCTTCATTTTTATTGAAAATAATTAGTATAATAATTTTAAACTAGTAATAGAGTAGGATAAAATCAAACGGAATAAAAACAAAAGAATTTAAGTTTAAACTATTTGGGAATTATTACCTTTTGCTCTCCAATCTTGAGTATGATTATTTTATCTTTAGTTAAATTATTTTCTTTCATCGCTTCGCGCATTCGGCTTTCAGCTTCACCAAGCGAATCATACGATTCAGGGAAGGTATCAAAATGCATTGGGATCATTTTTTTTGCATTTAATTCATCCATTATCTTTATTGCATCCACTGGACCGGTGTGTCGTCCTTTGCTGTATTCCCTTGGATGAATTGGAGAGATGGGCAGCAGAGCAAGATCAATATTTGGGAATCTCTTTCCGGTTTCCTTGAAGATTGTTGTTCCCTGCTCATATCCTGTATCACCGCTGAAATAAACTGTGATTCCGTCATATTGAATAATATATCCGGTAAAACTTTTATCAAGCCACTCGGCATCAATTCCATATCTCATTCCGTTATGCAGTACCGGAACAGCAGTAATTTTTAATCCGTCTTTTTCCCAAGTGTGCCAAGTTTTCAACTCATCCGATTCAAAATCGAAATTCGGGATATAAACCAATCCTTCTTGCGGAACTAGTAATTCCTTTACTTTTGACTCTATCATATCGAGTGAACCGATAGAAAGATGATCGGCATGGAGATGTGAAATAAGCACGACATCAATTTCAGGTAGGTTTTCAGGATCTAAACCTGGTTCAGTTAATCTCTTTGAAATAAAAGCAGTTGTCTCTGTAAATACCGGGTCTGTTAAAATAAATTTATTATCGATTTGTATTAAAAAGGTTGCATGTCCAACCCATAACACCGCTAAACGCGCATCATTTCTTACGGGATCAGTAATTTTGTTCTCAATTTTTTTAGGTGAAGAAAATAATGCAGAGATACTGCTTCCAACAGAATTTGATGTGGATAGGATTGCCGTGCATGAATTAAACATTAACATGAGCAGAATTAGTAATGATAAAAACAATGTTCTTTGCAGTTTCCTATTTCCACGATTGATCGTATAGTTCCGCATCAGAAATATCTCAATCGTATTGTGAATATCCATTCGGAATTAGTAAACGAGGGAGAATAAGTAGTTTGGATACCAAGTATCCCGGCAAACAGATAAATTCCGCCTTCGTAGCTTATTCCATTCATTCCGTTAAAGTTGTAATAGGACGCTGCAAGAGACGCAGACAAATATTCCCCGCGCTGCCAAAGCGGAATGTAAATTCTTGCACCACCTCTAAAAAGCCATCTGTCTTTGAATTTATCCTCTAACTTCAAATAATCGGGAGAAAGGAAAAGTTCAATTGAACCGCTTTGTCTTACTAATGGTTCTGCAATAAGATAACGCCAAGGAGAAAGTTTCTTATTTATTCCGAACGAATACAGCAGCGGTGTAACCTGCCACCGCATTCCGAACTGTAAACCATCATCTGAAGTGACCCATTGCGGACTTGGGATTAATTGTAAAGCTGTCCAAGTCAGTGTCGGATGTATATCAGGCTCGGTCGGATTATTATCAGATCCTTTTTCTTGTGAAAACACAAAACCGTTAAATAATAGAATTGAACTAAGCAGAAGAACAATTCGTCTAAGAATTATATAATTTATTTTTATCATAAAATAAAATTATAAATTTATAATTAAAATAAATATATATTAAATTTTCCCCACAAGGGATCAAACTTTATAAGGAAGCATAAAATGAAATTATATTTAAGTATTACAATTATTGTTATGTTGGGTCTTTTAACCGGATGTGCATCATCCTCTGCTATCAACGATTTTTTCGGTATAGAGATGCCCCCGAGTGAGGTAAACTATTTTAAAATTATCGGTTATACCGAATCTTCAGGAATCTCTTACCAGAGCACAAAAAACATGAATCCCGATATTAATGCATGGGCGGGATTAGAAGGAACTAATATCAGGATTAAAATTACGAACAACACCGACGAACCTCTTGGTATAAATTATAACTCAGATCAGTATTTGCTGGTAAACAAAGACGGGAAAGAATTTATTCTGAATAAGGGAGACAGGGTTGACTATAACAATCTGAACCCGATTGAACCTAATAGTTCAATTGAATTAGTTCTGGAATTACCCAAAGACTATTGGTCAAGAGTCGGCGTTAAGCAGAACCCTGACTATATGAAAGATTTCACAAGAGAACAGAATACACTTACGTTTGAAAAGGAAAAAATCAAAGACATACAAATAAAATTCGGTTATACAAAAACTATAATTCTTAAGCCTGTAACGGAAACTAAAAAATAATTATTTCGATCTTACGGTAAAAAACAGAATTATAGTAACTGCCACTGCAGTTATTGCTATAACCGGCTCTATGATACTCGGGAGAAATGGTTTGGAAGGAACATTAGCTTTTGTGAACGGCAACGAGTTATTTTCGATAAAAGAATATTTGTCGTAACTTATTGTATCAACGTTACTTATTTCAAATGTATTGGAGCTTATTACAACCCCCTCTTTCTCAACTATATAGTTGCCCATAAGATTGAATTTTCTTTCCAGCAAATAACCTCCGAAGATGCCGTCTTTAAAAAGATCGGGATATTCAACACCGGCATAGGAAATAGTATAACTGATTTTGTTTGACATAGTAGAATTGTTATCAATCTTAATACCTTTTTTACTTAGATCAGAAATGACTCTGTCGTTTAAAACCGAGTATTCAGAAGGGGTGTTGTTTTCAACTAAATAACTATTTGTTGTGTCTTTTAGAGCAGATGAAATTTCTTTTGTTGATTGATCAACTAATAAATTGATTCTCTCAAGATTGGATAATGTTTGAGAGAATAATTTGGTTGACGGAATTGTTATTAGAAGTATAACAAAAGTTATTGAGTTTATAAGTTTCAAAATAATAGCAACAAAAATGATTTAATAAATATTAACATAATGAATCATTAAGCTAAAAATCAACAAATATAGAAATGTAAGATTTAGAGAAATTATGAACTATACTTTTCTCTGATCGTATTTTCCATAATATTTAAATTTAGTTTAGAAAATTAGTTAGGTATTGTCTATTAATCTACAAGAAAAATATCTTCGAAATATTATAAGTTATAAAAGCCATTACCCACGCAACAGTCATAGTATAACCGGCGTAGAATAATGTCCACTTCCATTTGCCTGCTTCACGGTGGAAGACAATGCTTGCAGCAAAACACGGAATGTAAAGCAGGACAAAGACCATCAATGCAAGCGCCACCGCTTTGTTATAATTAGGGTTTGCGAGTAATTTATCGTGCAGATCCTGCGAAGTTTCATCAACATTACCAAGTGAATAAAGCGTTCCCATTGTTGACACAACAATTTCCTTAGCAGCAATTCCGGTTATAAGAGCAATTCCTAATTTCCAATCAAAACCGAGCGGGGCTACAATTGGCTCAATCCATTTTCCTAATCTGCCAATAAACGAATATTCCAACTGTTTCCCGGCTTCTTGTAATTCAAGCTTCGTTAAAGTAGCTGCTTTTTCATCCTCGTTATATTTATCCGATAATGTAACATCATTTCTAAATTGTTCATATTCCGTCTTGATGTCCTCACTAATAGGATAGTTACTTGCAATCCATATTAATATTGATGCAGCCATAATTATAGTACCCGCTTTTCTTAAATAAATCGAAGCTTTCTGCCACATCTGCAGAACCAGAATTCTGAAAGAAGGCATTCTGTAGGGAGGCAGTTCCATAACGAATGGTTCCGAATCATCATGAAAGACTGCACTTTTTAACAGACGTGCGGTGAAAAGCGCAATTAAAATTCCAAGAAGATAAATTAGGAATAGGATATTGCCAGCTTCGGAAGCCGCAAAAAACGTTCCCGCTATCAGAACATAAACAGGAAATTTAGCGCTGCAGCTCATGAATGGTATTATCAGCAAGGTTGTGATTCTATCACTTTTGTTTTTCAAAGTTCGAGTTGCCATAAAGGCTGGTACTGAGCAGCCGAATCCGGTTACCATTGGTATAAAGGATTTTCCATGCAGCCCGACTTTATGCATTACCTTATCAATCACAAAGGCTGCGCGAGCCATGTATCCCGTTCCTTCAAGAAAAGAGAGAGCAAAAAAGAGGATCATAATATTCGGCAGATAAACCAGAACGCCGCCAACACCGGAGATAATGCCATCCACAATAATTGAGCGAGCCGTCGGCTCTGTTATGATCTCTCCTACTGCGCTTCCCAGCCAATCGAAGAAATGCTGCAGCCACTCCATTGGAGCATTACCGAGAGTGAAAGTCATCTGAAAAATCAGCCACATAAAAAACATAAAAAGGGGAAGACCGGTGATCCTGTTTATCAGTATACTGTCGATTACTTCGGTGACTGTCTTTTTCTTTTTAGGTGCAAACTTAACCGTTTCCTTTATTGCTCCCCGGATAAGTGCAAATCGTTCTTCTTTTAACATTAATTCCGGGTCGCTGTCAAATTCTTTTTTTGTTGTATGCAGTGCTTCCATTAGAATATCATTGACCTTTACCCAGATAGGATTATCTTTTACAAGCTTATATACATCCTTATCACTCACAAGCAGTTTAATGGCAAGCCATCGGGGAGAATACTTTTCCGAAAGTTCGGGATCGGTGGAAAGGATATTAGCCAATCTTTCGATAAACCCTTCCATTGTCGCGGAGAAAGACAGCTTGTTTTTTTTTATATTGATCTTTCCGGTATAAAGATCAACTATATGATCAAGAATATCTGAAATGCCTTTGCCATGTGTAGCAGATGTCGGGATAAAATGTGTACCGATTAGTTTTTCAAGCTGATCAAGATCAATTTCGGTTTTCTGAGCTTCAATTTCATCATACATATTCAGAGCAACAATAAGATTTGCTTCAATATCAATCAATTGAGTTGTAAGGAATAAATTTCGTTCAAGATTTGTAGTATCGACTACGTTTACAACCACATCAGGTTTTTGATAAAGAATATATTCTCTTGTTATTATTTCCTCAGGAGAATATGTGGTTAAGCTGTAAGTACCCGGGAGATCAATTATTCTAATTTTAAAACCGCGATGCTTGATCACGCCTTCATACTTTTCAACTGTAACACCTGAAAAATTACCAACCTTTTGATTTGCCCCGACGAACTTATTAAATAGGGATGTCTTGCCTGAATTGGGATTGCCTACTAATGCCACTAAAATTTGATCTTCGTGCATATAATTCCTTAGTTGATATGAAATTAAACAGTGACAAATAAATTGTCACAATATTCATATCTAATAACTTACCTTATCGTTCCTAAAATAAACCCCAGCGTTTTTTACTATGACCATTCCCTTTGTGTATCTTAACAATTTCAACATCTATATTCGCCGCTTCTTCAATACGTAATGACAAGTAAAAACCATTAATAAACACCTCCATAGGATCGCCGAGAGGAGCAACTCGAACAACTTTTAATTTAACCCCTTTCACAAGTCCCATATCTAACAAGCGGTATCTAATATCGCCCTTAGCGCCCATCTTTACTACCTTAACAGCATCACCTACTTTGATCTTATCCAAAGTGATTTTTGGTTGTTCGACACACTCAACTAAAATTTTTGTGGAAAGTTCATGCCCGATCAATATCTCGGTACCATTTTTAACAACATGAATTTTCCCCCTGCCATTTTGCCTACTACGAACAGTAACTTCGTCTCCGATTTCTAAACCAAGAGATCTAATATTTTCAACCGCGCCAATACCGCCGTCGATATCAACAATTTTTCCTTTTTGGTCAGTTCCGCAATATGAAATTCTACTAATCATAAATATTATAATAATTTTATTATTTAAACTTAATCTTAATAAGAAGCAAAATCAAATTCTAATTTTTTAAGTAATCGATAATTGATAGTAGCAAAAAATAATTGAATTTATTAAAAGATTCATTATCTTGTTATAATAATTATAACTTATAAATTAATATTCGGAGTCATAATGATAAACAGAAGATATTTTTTGAAAGGCAGTTTTTTAGCTGCAACGGGATTAGTTGTATTGAATCCGTCAAAAACATTTGCTGACGACAATCATGAATACAGCGGTATTATTTATACAAAAGATAATCCTGGTAAGTGGTCAAAGAAAGTAAAAAGCCATGCCCCATCAGCCACTGTTGAAGGTAAAAAAGTCACAGTAAAAACTATGCACGGAATGAGCGAGGCACATTACATTGTTAAGCATACACTGGTTGGTAAAGACGGAACTGTTCTTGCTGAAAAAACATTTTATCCTAAAGATAAAGCTGTTTCGGTTTTTGAACTAGATAAAGTACCCAAGTCATTCTATGTAACTAGTTTCTGCAACATACATGATATGTGGGTAAGCGAGTATAGTTCGTAAATATTTCGGTTTAAAAATAAAAAGCCCCTCGGTTAAGAGGGGCTTTCAATAAGAATATTTTATTCTCTAATTAAAGAACTTCAACATCAGCTGCCTGAAGACCTTTAGGTCCTTCAGTTACTGAAAATTCAACTTTGTCATTCTCGTCAAGTGTTTTATAGCCATCACTAATGATTGACTGGAAGTGTACAAATACATCTTCACCATTTTCTTGTTGAATAAAACCATAACCTTTTGAACTGTTGAACCATTTCACGGTTCCTTGTTTTCGATCTGCCATATTTTACAGATGCTCCTATTTTAATTGAAATTTACAATTTGACAGGGATTTAAAAAATGGGAAGGTATTTCTACTTCTACATCAACTTCTTACATCTACTGTCTTTCAACTACAAAAATAGGAAAAGTTTCCTTTACAACCTAACTATTTAAATTGGTACTAAAAAAAACCTTTCATTTTATGGGGGGTCAATACTCTGTAATACTATAAATAATTTTTTCATTTTGTCACCTTAGTCTTAGTGAATAAAAAAATATAATTATTTTTTTGAAGAGCATAAGAATACACAATGCCTTATTTTAAGGTGAGTATGACTTTTAAATCATTTCTTTGTATTTAGATTTGATCAGGTCCCAAACTTCGTTAACGTGCCTTTCTTCTGTCCTCAAGCCGGAAATAACAATTCTGATAGTGAATATTCCATTCAATATAGTATGAGACAGAAACACTTCGCCGGTATTGTTCAATCTATCCATTAATTCTTTATTGAATTTATTAAGACTTTCAACATCGTTGAATTTTGGATGAACGGCATGAAAACAAATGGTGCTCAATGGCACTGGTGCTAATCTTTCAAAATGCGGGTCTCCATCAATCAGAGTTTTTAAATTCTGCGCAAGTCGTAGATGCTCTCTAATTATTTTAATAAGTCCTTCTCTTCCGAAATACCGGATAACAAACCAAAGTTTTAGCGCTCGGAATCGTCTGCCCAGCTGGATCCCGTAGTCCATGAAATTTGTTGCTTCATTATCCTCATCGGTTTTAAGATATTCCGGCACTAAACTAAATGCACGCTTTAATATCTCTTTCCGTTTTGTGAAAAGCACACTGATATCTATCGGCATGAACATCCACTTATGAGGATTAACGACTATAGAATCAGCGTGTTCGCTGCCTTTGAGTATCTTTTGCATTTCAGGAACGATCGCAGCAATTCCTGCATGTGCGGCATCAACATGGAGCCATAAATTTTCCTTTTGAGTTATTACTGCAATTTCGTTCACCGGATCAATACTTGTTGTAGAAGTAGTTCCTACAGTAGCAACAACACAGAATGGCAGCCATCCATTTTCTCTATCTTCCTTAATTGCTCTCTCTAACTCTGACGGGATCATTCTAAACTGATCGTCAACCGGGATTTTTCGTATTCCCTCAAGACCTACACCGGCAAGAATTGCTCCTTTATCAATGGAAGAATGAGCCTGTTCGGATGAATAAAGTCTAAGGCGCGGCATATCTTTCACTCCGCCGAATCCTTTTTCTCGAATCGAGTAACCTTCAATGTTTTCTCTGGCAGCTATAATCGCATGCATAGAACTGCTTGAGGCGAGATCGTAAATAATTCCCCAAAAATCTTCAGGTAATCCGATCATTTGCCGTAGCCAGTCAAGAGTTACTTCCTCCAATTCTGTAGAAGCGGGATTTGATTTCCAAACCATTCCGTTAGTATTAAAAGCTCCGCTGAGAAGTTCGGCAAATATTCCGGCGCTGCTAGAAGTAGAATTAAAATAAGCCATAAATTTAGGATGATTCCAATGAGTAACGCCCGGCATAATAATGTTGTTCAAATCCGAAATTATTTTATCAAAATCTTCTGACTGTTCAGGCGGTGACGATGGAAGCGATCTTTTAATATCGCCTGGTTCAACGTTCGGAAGTACTGGATAGCTTTCCAGATTTGAAATATAGTCATTGATCCAGTCAATAAACTGATATCCGGTTTTGCGAAAATCTGACGGGGTCATATCAATATTAGTGCTCATAGTAATTCCTTTTAAAACTTAATGTTCTTTATCCAATTAAATATCACTTCGTTCAATCTTATTCTACAGCAGGAAAAAGAATGCTCGCTTTTTATTACAACGTCTGTAATTTCATTCTCGGTTGCCCGCAGTTTTTCAACCAAAGGAGTGTGATGAATTTGAAGAGGGGAAACCGAATCATATTCAGCGCCTACAAGCAGAATGTTTTTCCCTTTCAATTCTTTATCCAAGTTCAGAAGATCCCATTCGTCTTGATTTTTAATCATCTCATCATATAGAAAATGAGGGTCTGCGTTGTTCAATAATTGTGAGCCAAGTGTAAGACCTTCCATAGTCGCGTCTTCAATGCTTTTATCCTGCTGAGTAAATCGGGAAAAATATCCAAAGTTAAACCCGGCTAATGAAGCAACATTTTTTATGTCATTATGTTCTGCAGAGTTCAGTAAAGCGGCAAATCCACCAAAACTATGACCGATAAGAATGATTTTCTTTTTATCAATGCTAAGGTTTTTATAAGCTATATCGGATTTAATAAAATGAATGGCATTGGAAACATCTTCAAGTCCGTTAGAAAAAGTGAAATTGCCGCTGCTACCCCACGCACCGCGATAGTGGAACAGCACTACATTAAATCCGAATCTCCTTAATGTATGAGCAATATCATAGTTTAACTCATTGCCCGGAAATCCGTGCAGCAGCAACACTGTCGGGTGAGGTCCGGCTCCGGCAGTTATAAAAACAGTACCAATAAGTTTTTCATCATTGCTCGTAAAGATCAGCGGAGCAATTGTATATGGATACTTCCAATCTATTGTTGGAGTATCTTCAAAAATCGGATTGAAATTAGTCATGGTTTCTCTGTTAATAGTATAAAATGAAAATTAAATTAGTTAAGTATATGCAGATAATCAATGAAATATGGTTTGACCATTTGATTAACCGCTGTTATATCGTTAAATTGGACGAGTATTGAAACTTTTTTGTGTAAAACAGTAAACTGAACATCAGGATCAAACGTATGAAAAGATTTTTATCAATTATTTTTATTGTTTCTTTCCTTATTGGAGGAGAACTTTTTTCTCAGACTTTTTATTATGGAATAAGAACAGGTTTTTCACTGGCACGCGCAGACGAAACAACTCCGAAGCTTGGTCTCCAGGTCGGCGGACTTTTAGAATACGTTACCAAACACAATCTTGCCTTTGGAACTGAAGTTAATCTTAATACACAAAAGGGTATGCCGATAGAGTGGGCGCTGCAGATTAAGTATTTCTTTAATACTGATGTAATGGGATTAAAACCATATATTGATATTGGCGGGGATCTTTGGTTCTTTACAGGAGGACCTTATGCCGGAGCCAGAATTGGAGCGGGTATGGATATGCAGTTGTCTAGAAATTTCGTGATCCCTTTAGACTTTCAATTTGGACAAGTTTTTATTGGGGATGATAGGGCAAGTTATTTTGCCGGGACCACCGGTATAAAATTTTTCTTCTAAAAAGATAATCTATTTTTAAATCTATACCGGTTGTAGTTCTAAAAGTATATAAATAATTTTTTCAGAACAATTACTCTGATTATGACAGTTATATTTTCAAAAAAGTGTGAAATAGGTATTCAGGCGATTCTTTATCTTGCAACAGAGGGGGAAAAGGAACTCTTTAATGCTCATCAGATAGCCGAAAAAGTGAAGCAGCCGAAAGAATTTGTTTCGAAAGTACTTCAAACACTAACCTCCTCCGGTATTGTCGGATCAAAAAAAGGAAAGAACGGAGGTTTCTTTCTTAACAGATCTGCTAATAAAGTTAGACTGATTGAAATAGTTGAAACAATTGACGGACTTGATATTTTCAATAATTGTGTTCTTGGATTTCCAGGATGTTCTTCTGAAGAACCATGCCCGGTTCATGATGAATGGGGCAGACTTAGGGACGAAGCTTACAAAATGCTGAGCGAAGAAACTCTTGAAGACCTTATAGATATAACCAAAACAAAGTTGTTAACACTTCACTAGATCATTTCGTAAGTGAAATTATCAAGTCCTTCGAGTTTGTAATATCAAAATTTTCAAAGTTAAAATTACTGTAAAACTCCAAATCACTGAAATTCAACTCATTCAATATTGTAAATATTGCTGCGAATGTATAAGGATAAAGTTTCGTTGAAATAAGCTTATATTCTTTGGTATTTCTTTTGGTAAATTTTAAAATGTTGAAAACAATATGATCGTCAAAAAAATCATAGAAACGAACAAAACTAGTTTCATTGTTTTCAGTAATGTTTATGATCCTTTCCTTTTTTGATAAGATCAGATCAAAATTAAGGATATGAATTAATGCTCGCCCGTTGGGTTTAAGAATACCTTTAATTCTTTGAAATGCCTGAAGCAGATTATTAGGACTAATATTTGCGATCGTATTTCCCAATGAACAAATGAATGAATACTTTTCGTTAAACTGATTTGGGATATCTTCAATAGCGAAGTTATGAAAATGAATGTCTAGCCCTTTATCAACGGCACTTTTTTCCGCCAGCTCTATCATCTTAGATGATGGATCAAATGCGTCAACCTCGTTATCTAAAGTACTTAACCCAATAGAATCAACGCCGGAACCGCAGCCGAGATCTGCTGCGGTCTGATTTCTAATTTTCAGTTTGGTGAATAATTTTATTTTTCGTTCCACTGCAGCTTCCGAGTTTATCATCGAGTTATAAAACTCAGAAGTCTCGTTAAAAAAATCTTTATTGTTATATTCCACAACTATCCTTTACTGCAATTATTTGTCCGTTCAAAATATTTAATTCCTCTTCGCCTACTACTTCTTCAATCTTTGGAAAAAGTACTCGCTCTTCGGTCCTCACATGGTTCTCTAATAATTTTCCGAAAGCATCCAGGTTTTCTTCAAGGTCTCCATCTCTCAGTGCTTCAACAGATCTTCTAATTTTATTATGTTCTTCTAGTATGTTATGGATCATTTTATCAAGCTCTTCATCTTTTCCTAAAGCCAGTGGGAATAGAAGTACCTCCTCATGGTTAAAATGAGGGATCAGTTCAGTGTTATAAGAATTGATCACTGCTTCAACTTTTTCCTCAGCCGATTTAGAACCCAATCCTATCTTGGGTGCATTTTTCTTTAATGCCTGCGCTAAAATAAGAGCATGATGATGATCGTGTGAGAGCGGAACGATTGCTGAATGTCTTTTCATTTTTTTACTAATTGATTTCTGAACATAATCTATGCTTCAATTTAATAACATGAAATTTAAAAAGCACACAATGTATTTTAAAGTTATTTATTTTATAAATACTTATCTTCTAATTTAAAAGAATGTTAAAGTTTAAGTTTTTAGAATATAACCCTTACATAACAACATAATGAGGGAAAAATGAAAAACAAATTTTATTTTTCGTTAACCACACTTCTCTTATTTTTTCTTACCAATACTACCTTTGCGCAGTTGAACGACTATTCTTATAAGATAGGTTTGCAGGCTGCATATGTAAATCCGCAAACTTATTTTGATAATGATGGAATATCATTATTATTTAGACCATTCGGTCGATATAAACTTGGTCATTTATTTGATCTGGAAGCAGGAATTGGTTATGGCTGGCTGGGAATGCAGGATCTTTCTGGTAATCAGGTCAAAACTATAATAGTTCCATTCGATGCAAGAATATTGTTCAGCCCGATTGTCAACGATACGTGGAATCCATATTTATACGCTGGATTTGGTACGTTTTATTGGGAAACAGTTAACCGCCCGATTAATCCTCCTCCTACAACGAACATAAAAGATAATACTGATGTTTTTACGCCAGTTGGTGGTGGGGTAGAATTTGCATTGGGTGAAAACCTGGTTCTTGATCTGCAAGCCGGATGGAATTATTCGTGGACAGAATTGATAACCGGTTATAATGATCCTCAGAAAGATCCCGATAACAATATTGTTGTAAATAATTCATGGTTGACTTTTGGTATTGGGCTGGTTTATTCAAAAGAAAGTTGTTCAAAAGATTCTGACGAAGACGGCATTACAGATTGTGATGAGAAAAAGCTTGGTTTAGATCCAATGAATTCTGACACAGATGGAGATGGATTAACTGATGGTGATGAGGTGCATAAGTATAATACCGATCCCAAAAATCCTGATTCTGACGGAGATAAATTGAAAGATGGTGAAGAGGTTATGACTTACTTAATCAATCCGCTGAGAACAGATACAGATGAAGATGGCTTAGATGATTTTGCAGAAGTTATTACTTATAAGTCTGATCCGAATAAAATAGATACTGACAACGATTCACTTACTGACGGTGATGAAGTTAATAAATATAAAACAGATCCTACTATTGCTGATACCGATGGTGACCAGATAGATGATGCCGTAGAGTTGAATGAAACGAAAACAGACCCTACAAAAACCAATACTGATAATGACGGTTTAAGAGATGATCAGGAAATTTATACATTTAAGACTGATCCCAATAATCCGGATACTGATGGTGATAAACTATCAGACGGCGACGAGGTTATTAAGTATAATACAAATCCGCTTGAAATAGATACAGACGGCGGAGGCGTTGATGACTTCCTTGAAATTGAACTAGGTAAAGATCCTCTGGACCCAAGTGATGATATAGCCTCACTTGATCTGGAAATTGACTTCAGATTTAACAGCAGTGTTCTATCGGAAGATGCGATTATGAAATTATACAAGATATTACCGAAGGCTAAAGATATTTTAAAAATGATGGAAGCAATAATAGAAATACAAGGACATTCCGATAATGTTGGTTCTGAAATATCTAATCAGAAGATTTCCGAGGCAAGGGCTAAAGCTGTTTATGACTGGTTTCTTGAAAATGGTGTTGACCCAAATAGATTGCGTTACAAAGGATACGGGGAAACCAGACCTAAATATTCGAACGAAACAAAAGAAGGCAGAGATAAGAATAGGCGTATTGAGTTCTTTGTCGAGAGAGTATCAAAATAGTATTTAGTAACTGTATTTAGAAACAAAAAAGGGCTGTCAAATTGACAGCCCTTTTGTTTGTTGATCGTAATCAAGTTGTTGAGAATAAAACCACTATAAAATTTTATTGGTGGTCTCTTCTCATCTGAACGGCAAGTTCCTTGATCTTCGTCACATCTCTTATCATTTCACTCCAGCCATACCATAAAGCATAATCCGGACTAGCGTGGAATGTACCTTGGAAAGTCCTCATCCTATGTTTTAAGAACATTTCAAATAGGTCTTGTTCAATAACAGTTGGGGCATCGTGAAATGTAAGAAGCATTGGATAAGCAAATGGATAAGATTCCGGTTTTTTAAGTATGCCGTCTTTATAAAGAGAAGCTACTTCTTTAATAGCTTCTGCCATCAGTTTGTCAGCGTGTTTAATTGATTCATCCCCTTTCGCCAACTCGCCTTTAGCAAAATTTTCAGAATGACATTTGCTGCATACCTTTATCATTTTATCACGTTCGGTCTGCCATGCTTCTTGTGTAAGTCTTGCTACGTCGGCAGCTTTAATTACATCGACCAGTGCCGTTGGTTTTCCTTCCATATCTAAGACACCAAGGGCTTTAAGGATCGTTACTTGGTCATCAGCCCATTCTTTGTCCTCGGGTAAAGGAAGTTTTACAGCCAAGAAACCCCAGGCAGTGCGTACTTCGTGGTCACCGTCAACCATATGACATGTTTGACAAGTAGGTGCGGCAGCGTTTTCAGGAAGAATCCCTAACTGCTTAAGGTTATTGCGGACACCATGTTTTGAGCTTGAGTACATTTCCCATTGAGGATGATCGAAACCCATATGACATGTTTGACAAGCCTGCGGTGAACGTGCTTCATCTAAAGAGAACGTGTGCCGGGTATGACAAGCATCGCAAGAAGCATGTCCGAATTTTGAACCCTCTTTAGATAACCTTTCAATTTCTTTTTCGGATTTCACACCCAGCTTGTGACAACCGCCGCACCCTTTCATTCCGTCAAACATTTCCTTCGGAAGCATGTGAGTTGTCGGCATAGCTTTTGCTGCAGCCCATGCCATCGAGTGTTTCCCCTTTAGGAATTGATCTACCTGTGTATCATGACAATCATTGCAAGTTTCATATGTGGGTAACGAAACCTTATCCACGTCTGCTGCAGAAGTATGCTCGCTTCCATGACAAGTCTCACAACCAACATCATTACTTGAATGTTTACTTATCTGCCAATCGCTAACGATATTAGGGGTGATCTTTGTGTGACAGTCAATACATTCATCGGCAAGAATAGTTAGAGAGGAGAGAAATAAGAGAAGTGTAAATAGAAATAACATTTGTTTCATATAAGCCTCCAGGTTTTTGAAAGATATTAAACTAAACGGAACTTTAACTCTGATTAAGCTAAGAATATTTTGTATAATTGGCAAATAGAAATTAAACTAACCAATATCTTTCGTTTTACTATAGCAAGCAATATCCCGATTTAACTTGAATAAGACAATATATCTTGATAACTTAAAAAAACAACTACTTAAAGAAAGACGAAATGAAAAATTTATTTAAATACATACTGCTGCTTAGTATATTTTTAAAACCCCTTCTTGCTCAAGTTACAATAAGAGAAGCTTTCCCGAATTTAACTTTTACACAGATCGTGGATATTCAATCGCCAAGAGATGAAACAAACAGATTATTCATAGTATCTCAGCCGGGTTTTATTTACTGGTTCGATAATGATTCAACTGTTTCAGACTATACAACCTTCCTTGATATATCAAATCAAATAATAAGCGGTGGCGAGAAAGGTTTATTGGGTTTGGCTTTCCATCCTGATTTTGAGGAGAACGGATATTTTTATGTCAATTATACTAAGAGCAATTCGCTTCGTACAGTGATATCACGGTTTTATGCCGATCCTCAATCTTCTGACAAAGTTGATATTACAACGGAAAAAATATTGTTGGAAGTAGAACAACCATATTCAAATCATAACGGCGGACAGATAAGTTTTGGTCCGGACGGTTATCTTTATATTTCTTTTGGCGATGGCGGTTCAGCGGGCGACCCTGAAAATAGAAGTCAGGATAGAACTAATCTACTTGGAAGTATTATACGAATTGATGTAAAAGGCAGGATGGGTTCACCATATGAAATTCCAGGTGATAATCCATATTCTGGAAATAGTTTTGGTTATAAGGAAGAGATATATGCTTATGGATTGAGGAATGCTTGGAGATTTAGTTTTGATTCTGAAACTGGTGAACTATGGGCAGCAGATGTTGGACAAGGGAAGTGGGAGGAGATCGATATAATAAAAAAAGGAGGAAATTACGGCTGGAGAATTATGGAAGGATTCAACTGTTATGATCCTTCTTCAGGCTGTGATCAAACCGGTTTGGAATTGCCTATCTGGGAGTATGGACATAATAGTGACGGCGGTTATTCAATAACAGGCGGATATGTATATCACGGTAATAACGCTTCTGAACTGCAAAGCAAATATATTTACGGTGATTTTGTTTCTGGGAATATTTGGATGCTCACAAAGAATGATAATAATATTAAGAATGAGCTTATTGAAAAAACCAGCTACCAAATTGCAACTTTTGGTGTTGATAAGGAGAGCGAACTTTATTTTGCAGATTATTCCACAGGTAAGATTTATACATTTAAAGGAACACAGGTTACCGGTGTAAAAAAAAACAAAAAAATTAATTTTTCATTAGAACAAAACTATCCGAATCCATTTAATCCGAGTACTACAATAAAATATACAATTCCAAATGTAGCCTTGAGCTTCAGCTCGAGTAATGTAATATTAAAAGTTTATGACATTCTTGGACGCGAAGTTGCAAGTCTGGTAAACAAGCAGCAGAAACCAGGTAGTTATGAGGTAAATTTTTATGCAGACAAACTTCCATCAGGAATATACTTCTATAAACTTCAAGCGGGTAAAAAGATTCAAGTAAAAAAAATGATGCTGCTTCGCTAAAGAACGACTACGTCGGACAAGTAATTTAAAAATAAATCTTTTTTTTTAAGAATTAAAAAAAGAGGTTTTAATGAAAGAAGATATTTATTAAACGCGGATAAAACCTTATGCTAAAGACTATATTCCGCTAAAGGTATAAAACAGATGCAAGAGCCATAAACCGACATAGAACACAAATAATATCTTCCGGGTCAATAAATTAAATGTTTAGATGGATAATTTATAAAATTTTCTTTCGGTGTAGATGATTTATCCCTTGATTTATTTTCACTCAATTTAGGTAAAATAAATTAGGTCACTTTTTTTTACCTTTGTAAAAAGGTTATACAGTCTTATTTTTTAAAAATCAGTATAAATTTTAAGAGTTAATATGATAAATAAATTCTTTTTTTTGTCAATAATAATTATACTAACAACCTTTTCTAAAATTACAAATTCGCAATCCTTTAACGGTGAGTATGCTGAAAAGTTAAATGCATTTGTTTCTGACTTTCAGGTAAATGAAGATTTTGGAAGTGGTTTACAGAACCACTCAGCAATAGCAATGGATGATTCGGGCAACTTTATAATTGTTTGGGACGAAAGACGAAATGGAGTTACCACAGATATATATGCTCAGAGATTTTTAAAAGAAGGAGTTCCTATTGGAAAAGAAATTAAAGTCAATAGTGATAGTATATATAGTAACAAGTATTTCCCGGAAATTGGAATGGATGTAAATGGAAATTTTATAATTGCCTGGGGCGATCGATCTGAATCAAAAAATGATATCTATTTTCAACGCTTTTCCAAAAATGGAAACCGTATTGATGATAATATTAAAGTAAATGATTTTGAAGGTCAGTACCCGAGATTGGCTATAGATGGTTCCGGCAATTTTTTAATTCTTTGGCAAGACATTAGAAATACTTTCTATTTCCCTACTCTTTATGCTCAATTTTATTCAAAAGATGGTTTTCGCCTAGGTAATAATTTTAGAATAAATGATGAAAATAAAGTTCCACAAGGACGTCCAAACCTATCTGTTAATACAAATGGAGACTATGTTGTAACCTGGTTCGTTGAACCTAGTAGGGGTATATATGCACAAAGAATTTCCAGTATTGGTCATTTAGTGGGAAATAATTTTAGAGTTTCTGGAACTGAAGCAACTCCATTGTCTTCGGCTGGAGTAGCGGTAGCTGAGAATGGTGATTTTATTATAACGTGGACGGATAATAGGAGAGATTACTCCAACTCAGATATTTATGCTCAATATTTTTCAAAAAGTAATACAGCAATTGGTAATGAATTTCAAGTTAATTCAATATCAAACGTATATGGTCCAAAATCCCCAACAATATCAATTGATAACAAAGATCGTTTTACAATCGTTTGGCAATCTAAAGGTGATAATAATATGGGATGGAATATTTATGCACAAATGTATAATGAAGGTGGGTCAAAAATTGAAGAGAATATTAAAATAAATAAAAATCCGACAAATATGATTGAGTTATTTCCGGCCATCTCATTGAATAATCTCGGTGAATTTATCGTATCGTGGACATCATATAATAAAAATACAGAAATATTTGCTCAAATATATTTCATCGAAGATGGTCCTTCTGGTGAAAACTTCAAGGCTAATCAAAAACCAAATCTAAATTTCCAATCTTCTCCTAAAATAAAAGCTAATAATGATGGAGATTTTGTAATTGTTTGGTTTGACGATCAGACTAATAATGTATATGTAAATAGATTTAATAATAGTGGATTACAAGATGGAAATATTTTCAAAGTAAATGATGATTCAATTCACGTGTCTGGAATTGTAGATTTAGCAATGGATAATATTGGAAACTATGTAGTTACTTGGCAGGGTTATCAAAATAACTTTTACGATGTTTATTTTCAACGCTTCAGTTCAGATGGAGAAAGAAAAGGCAGTAATATTAAAGTAAACGAGGGCTATATTAGACAATATTATAATCCAATGCCGATTGTTGATTTTTTCCCGGATGGTCGGTTTATTATTGTATGGAAAGATGCTAGGAATGGGGCTAATGAGGCTTATGGACAGTTATATAAACAAGATGGCTCACCCATTAATAATAATTTTAGAATTAGCTACAGCGAAATAGCTAACCGACCATATGTATCGGTAAAGGGAATCCTCAGACCGGCTTTATCAATAAATAATAATGGCGATTTTGCAGTTGTATGGTCAGATATGAAAGGTGCATTCAGCTTTGGTTATGATTATGCTAATATAGATATTTATGGTCAAATATTTTCAAAAGATCTTACACCGATTGGGGAAAATATTCAACTTGTTGGTGCTGGAAGTTCTAACAGATATAATCCAGCCATTGTATTAAAAGATAGTGTACTAATAATGAGTTGGTCCGATCAGACAAGTCAATTAGTTTATATGCAAAGGTTTTTATTTGATGGTACGCCATTAGAGGAGCAATCTAAGGTGTTTGATAATGATACATCCGATTTTAGTTTTTTATCAAAATCTTCAATCGCAATGAATGAAGATGGTAACTTTATTATTGTATGGGATGGCAGACAAAATGATATATATGGTCAACGTTTTACCCAAGAAGGGATTACGGTTGGAAGTAATTTTCGCCTAACCAATACATCTAATGGTTATCAAAATGAGCCGGATGTATTCCTCTTTAAGAATAGAATCTATAGCACCTGGGTCGATAATCGTAGTGAAGAATCCGGTTTTGATATTTGGGCAAATGTACTTGATTGGTATAGCCCTGTTGGTGTTGAAGATATTGAAATTAATAAACCTAATTCTTATCATCTTTACCAAAACTACCCGAATCCATTTAATCCGAGTACAACGATAAAATATTCCATATCTTCTATCGTAGGGACGGGGCATCCCACTAATACGGGACAAGCTGCCCCGTCCGTACAGTTAAAAGTGTATGATATCCTCGGACGCGAAGTTGCGAGTCTGGTAAACAAGCAGCAGAAACCAGGGAGTTATGAGGTGAATTTTTATGCAGACAAACTTCCATCAGGAATATACTTCTATAAACTTCAAGCGGGTAAAAAGATTCAAGTAAAAAAAATGATGCTGCTCAAATAATTTCATGCAAAAGAATTAATAAATACTAAGATTCAATTAGTAAGTGCGACAAAATAGCATTCATTCTATGGTAGTATACCCCCATAGAAAGAAAAAGGGAGTTAATTTTGTTGTATGAAAAACTATACTCATATAAGTAGCTCACAACGCATAGAGCTATCCACATTACACAGAAATGGATATAGTGTAAGTAATATATCCAAACAGCTTGGATTACACAGATCTACGATTTATAGAGAACTTAAAAGGAACTCAAGACCAAGAGGTTCTTATGATGCCTATTATGCAAATAACCTATCTGAGATAAGAAAAGAACGTTTTGCTAAGAATCGTAAATTTACTTCTCAATTGATAAGTTTGATAAAGGAAAAGTTAGAAAAAGAGGAATGGTCACCAGAACAGATAAAAGATTATTGCAATAAGAACAATATTCCAATGATCAGCCATGAAAGAATCTATCAGTATGTCTATGAAGATAAAACAAATGGTGGTAACTTATTTAAACACTTACGAACTGGTAAGAAAAAGTATAAAAAGAGATATGGTAATCACAAAGGGAGAAAAGTCATTATAAAAAACAAGATTTCTGTTGATGAACGCCCGGAAGTAATAAACAATAAAGAACGATACGGTGACTGAGAAATAGATACAATTATTGGTAAAAACCATAAAGGAGCTATAGTAACTCTCGTTGAAAGGAAATCTAGTTTTATTCTCATCCTTATTCTTCTTGGGAAAGAGGTTTATCTGAGTATTCTAATAAATTGATTAGGCAATATGTCACTAAAAAATCTAATTTTGATGATTTTACTCTTGAGTATCTTAATCAAGTAAATAATAAACTTAATAATAGACCTAGAAAATTATTAAATTTTAATTCACCCCTTAAGTTTTTTATGGAGAATCTGAAAGCTGTTGCAATTGGGAATTGAATCTACGACTTAAATCTGGATTATCAAATATTGTATTTTTTTAATTAATTGAGTAAATTTGTTCTCTTTTTTAGAAATGAATTAACGATTAGGTGAATTATGAAACGTACTTTTCAGCCGAGCAACAGGAAAAGAAAAAATAAGCACGGTTTTAGAGAAAGAATGTCTACTAAAGAAGGTAGAGCAGTTCTAGCTAGACGAAGAGCTAAAGGCAGAAAAAAATTAACTGTTAGCGACGAATATTAATATGCTGCCGGGAGGCAAGCTTGAAACGATTTGGTCTTTCTAAAAAAGAAAGAATCAAAAAAAAGAATGATTTTTCCCGGGTGTATAACTCCGGGAAAATAATTTACTCAAATGGCCGAAAATTAAAGGCTATTTTTTATTTAGGGGAAGACGGCGAAAAAAATGTTAAGGTCGCATTCGGAATTTCAAAAAAAGCCGGTAATGCTGCCTGGCGTAACAGATTGAGAAGATTACTAAAAGAATCGTACAGACTGAATAAAGAAATTTTATCCGAGCAAAATAATTCTTTGTATGTTGTTTTCTCTCCTAACACCCTTAATAAGAAAAAACATCCTAAATTATATTTGAGAGATGTAGAAGCTGATGTGGTTGATTTGTTGAAAAAATTGCGGAACAATCTTTAATTTTTCTCTCAAATTACTTTTCTAACTTAAATATAATATTTAAGTTTAGAAGATTTAATGATTTTTAATTACCGGTAAATTTTTAATGGATAAACAAACAACAATTGCTTTTATTTTGATGGGAATTATTTTAGTCGTTTGGCTATATTTCAATTCTCCAGAACCCCAACCTCATGTTCCAAATACATCAGACACAACTTTAACCAGCAAGCAGACCGAACCGAAAAAGGATACTGTAGCCAAAACTGCTAAGGCTGAACCCGAACAAACTGCAAAACAGGCTGAAGAAGAAACTAACACCAATCAACCTGAGGCAACGGGTGTTTTTGCTCCCTCCAAAAAGAAGGGACAGATAATCACAATTGAAACCGATCTAGCAATGATAGAGCTCACCAGTAAGGGCGGTAAGATCAGAAAATGCTATCTTAAAGATTATGGTACGTGGTACTACAGAAATGTAGATGAAAATGATTTTTACAACCGTCATGTCCAGCTAATCAACCAAACCAACGGCGGTGATCTTGATCTGATATTTGTTACACAAGATGGTCAGCTGGTTAACACTTCAAAACTTGATTTTCAATCTTCAGCCGATACTTACTATTACAGAATTTCGGGAAATGATTCTCTTGTTGTTACTTACACCTTTGTTGTTGAAAAAGGCAAAGAGATCAAAAAACAGTTCGTGATCTATGGGGATAATTATCAGTCTAAGTTCAATGTTGAAATGGTGAATATGAATAACATAATAACTGGATTGAGATACGATGTCGAATGGGCTAACGGGTTGAATTTCGTTGAGGAGAACTCGAAAGATGAAGCAACCTATTCAAACGCAAGCGCTTATTCTGGTGATGAGTTATTGATCATTGACGCTAGCAGTGACGGGGAAGAAGTTAAAAAAGACATTAACGGTAAAGTTGACTGGATAAGTATTAAAAGCAAATATTTTGCAATGATACTAACACCAAAAACTCCATCTTCTGACGGGGGTGCCAGCTTTGAAGGAATACATAAAGAAATACCTGGCTTGGGAGAACGTGAATATTATAAGGCTAGTCTGAAAGTTCCATTTAAAAATTTAAACGATCAGAAAGATAGTTTCTATTTATATCTTGGTCCTGTTGATTATCACATATTAAAATCATACGCTAAAAATTACGAAGCCATTTTCGATTTTGGAAGTTTCTTCGGACTTAAATTTATAATTCGTCCAATTTCCGAATATATATTGCTCCCCCTATTCACTTTTTTACATAGCTTCATTCCTAATTATGGAATTGTGATTATTATTTTCTCTATCATTATTAAAATTGCTCTATATCCCCTTACTAAGCAAAGTTATATGAGCATGAGAAAAATGCAGAAGCTTCAGCCTAAGATCGCAGAGATAAAAGAAAAACATAAAGGTGATCAGCAGAAGATACAAAAAGAGACTATGGGCTTATATAAAACGTATGGGGTCAATCCTGCCGGAGGCTGTCTGCCTATGGTGCTGCAGATGCCTATACTCTTTGCTCTTTTTACGTTTTTCCGGGTAGCAATTGAAATTAGGCACGAGTCATTTTTATGGATCAAGGATTTAGCATCTCCTGATTATGTATATAGTCTTGGCTTCACAATCCCGTTTGTCGGTGTCGATAAAATTACGATCCTCGCGCCGATACTAGGTATTACTATGTTCCTTCAGCAGAGAATGACCGTTAAGGACCCAAGTCAAAAGGCGATGGTTTACGTCATGCCGATACTGATGACATTTTTATTTATGAGTTTTTCATCCGGTCTTAATTTATATTACTTAATGTTCAATATTTTATCTATCGGACAGCAGTATTATATAAATAACAAAAAGGGTGATGATCTTGTTCCTGTTAAAGGTTCCGATAAAAAAGGTGGCGGATTTATGCAGAAAATGATGGATGCCGCTGAAAAACAAAAAAAGTTGCAGAAGCAACCGACAACGAAAAAACGTAAATTTTAATAACATGTTTTAGCCGGTTATCTAGTATACTAAAAATGATCTTCGGAAAGTTACTTAATGCAGTTTTAACGTTATGCGCCACACCGTGACATTTTTGTATGTTATCTTTATTAAAGAATGGTCCTTAACAGTATTGCATTTAAAGATCATTTTCAGAAATCTATTTTAAAAGTTTAAAAGAAGTATGTTAATATTTTCAGAAGATAATTGGCTTTTCCTGTATCTTAGATGCCATAATGTTAATTAAATTTAGAATAGCGGTATTACTCTTTTTGTCTGCTCCAATTTTTATAATTGCGCAGCAGGATACTCTTTATCTTGCTCCAAAACTGGAAAGTGAACAGCTTCCTTTCGGACTTAAAATAGAAAAACCTGCTTACTATCCCAAAGTTGGTCTTGCACTAAGCGGAGGCGGTGCACGCGGCATCGCAATACTTGGCGTTCTTAAAGCTCTTAAGGAAAACAATATCCCGCTTGAATATATTGTCGGAACAAGTATGGGAAGTATTATAGGCGGACTTTATTCTGCCGGGTATACTCT
>JAADIB010000432.1 GCA_013151565.1 Chlorobiota bacterium | reverse complement strand
GTTCTCGTATAAGGGACAAGGTCTTTCCGTAATGGAAATGAGTCACAGATCAAAATCGTTTGATGATATAATTAAATCGGCAGAAAAAGATTTGCGTCAACTACTTAATGTTGGCGACGATTATGCCGTTCTATTTTTGCAGGGCGGAGCTACATTGCAGTTCTCTATGGTTCCTCTTAACTTAATGCCGCCTAACAACAAAGCCGATTATATCAATACAGGCGCTTGGTCAAAAAAGGCGATAAAAGAAGCCAAAAGAGTCGGAGAAGTTAACATAGCTGCATCTTCCGAAGAATCTAATTTTAATTTTATTCCAAAGCAGGATATATTAGATCTTAATGCAGATGCATCTTATGTGCATTTTACCTCTAACAATACAATTTTCGGAACTGAGTTTAAGACCGAACCGGAAGTCGGCGATGTTCCATTAGTCTGTGATGCTTCTTCCGATATTTTGTCGAAACCGATTGATGTAAACAAATACGGATTGATCTACGCCGGTGCACAGAAGAATATGGGACCGGCAGGAGCAGCATTGGTGATCGTGAGAAAATCGTTGCTCGAACGTTCACCGGGGGAACTCCACACATATTTGAATTACAACACTCACGTGGAAAAAGACTCAATGTACAACACACCGCCGACCTTTACAATTTACATAATGGGATTGGTTTACAAGTGGCTGCTCAATAAAGGCGGACTTGAAGAAATGCACAAGATCAATCAAGCTAAAGCAAAGATGTTGTATGATGCAATAGATAATTCCGATGGATTTTATAAAGGTTCCGCCGCAGTTGAAGATCGTTCGCTTATGAATGTGACATTTAACTTGCAGACAGAAGAACTCGAAAAGAAAATGATTGCGGAAGCAACGGAAAAAGGATTCTCAGGATTAAAAGGTCATCGATCTGTCGGCGGTTTGCGTGCGTCAATTTATAACGCATTCCCGACAAAAGGCGTTGAGGATCTTGTTCAATTTATGAGTGATTTCAAAGCGAAGAATTAATTAAATTTCAATAAAGGCTGTCTCAAAGCTCGAAAAACGTCATCCCGAACTCGATTCGGGATCTCTTTTGTGATGTTTTCGAACTTTTAGATACTGAAACAAGTTCAGTATGACACTTTTGAGACAGTCTCTACATTTGGGGAAGAACTATGAAAAAATTAATACCAATTACAATTCTTATCGTCCTATTTCTTATCAGCTGTAGCAAGGAGCCTGATGTAAAACTCTTCAGTCCGGAAGCATTTGCCTACACTTTGGATAACGGCTGGGAACTGAATGCCACTGTTCAAGCGTCGGGATTTGCACAAGTTGAAAAAGAAAACAGCGATTTTTATTATACTCATCTTAACTATACCGTAAATCTGTTTACCCCGGAAGATTCACTTTTTGACGTTGACCACGATTCGGTTATTGACTCAACCGAAGAAGAGTTGATGGATATACAAATAGAAACACAAATTGAACTGGATTCCGGATTTACTGCTGGAAATTACACGGTTGAGTTTATTGTAGAGGATGCTTATTCCTCAACGAAAGATACAATTTCAACAAAAGTAACTCTGGAATAAAGAGTAGGCGAGATGTAGCAAGAAAATTTGTAATAGTCGCATAAAAGATTAACTTCCGGTCTTGATACGCGATGCACAAAATAACATGAATATTTCTAGATGTACGTATTACGTGTATTAAGAACGTTAGCATTCATACAAAAAAACATCCATTGATAAAAAAATTAATTTCTACTTGATAATTTCAGAATATTATTGTAGTGTTGCATTGTTATCAAATAAGAATTATTCTCTTGTGAATATTGTTCTATATAAAGGCGATAAATATGGAAAACATAAAAAACAAACTTTCTGAAAAAGGGCTGAAAATAACCCCACAACGATTGAGTATTTTAGAGGCTATTTATAGTTTAAACCATCCTACCGCTGATGATGTAATCAAGTTCATCGGTCAAAAACATTCGAACGAATATTGCAATCGGGACTGTATATAAAGTGCTTGATAAATTTGTTGAAACCGGATTGATTAAAAGAATTACCACAGAAAAAGATGTAATTCGATACGATGGTTTAACTATCCCGCATCATCATTTGCACAGTATAGATTCCCAACGGATAGAAGACTATATGGACGAGGAACTTGACAAGATACTTAAAGAGTACTTTAAGACAAAGAGAATAAATAATTTTAACATTGAAGAAATAGCTCTTCAAATGAAAGGAAAATTTAACAAATAATAAGGAGTTTATTATGAGCAAAAAACAAAAATTAACAAACAACGTAGGAATTCCCGTTCCTGATAATCAGAATGTTTTAACAGCCGGAAAAAGAGGACCGATGTTACTTCAAGACGTATGGTTTTTGGAAAAATTAGCACATTTTGACAGAGAGGTAATTCCCGAAAGAAGAATGCACGCAAAAGGTTCGGGCGCTTTTGGAAAACTTACCGTAACCCACGATATTACAAAATACACAAAAGCAAAAATGTTTTCCGAGATTGGTAAAGAGACGGAAGTTTTTGTTCGCTTTTCTACGGTTGCCGGCGAAAGAGGAGCGGCTGATGCAGAGCGCGATATCAGAGGATTTGCCATTAAATTTTATACCGAAGAAGGAAATTGGGATTTGGTCGGAAACAACACTCCTGTGTTTTTTCTTAAAGACCCTCTAAAATTTCCGGATTTAAATCATGCGGTAAAAAGAGACCCGAAAACTAATTTGAGAAGCGCTAAAAACAATTGGGATTTTTGGTCTTCACTTCCCGAAGCATTACATCAAGTAACTATTACGATGAGCGACAGAGGCATTCCATATTCTTATCGGCACATGAACGGTTATGGAAGCCACACATATAGTCTAATCAATTCTAATAATGAACGTATTTGGGTGAAGTTTCATTTTAAGACTCAACAAGGAATTAAGAATTTAACAGATCAAGAAGCCGAAGCGATTGTTGCCAAAGATAGAGAAAGCCATCAGAGAGATTTATTTGAGAGTATTGAAAAGGGCGATTTTCCAAAATGGAATATGAAAATCCAGGTAATGACGGAGGAACAAGCAAAAAATTGCAGTTTTAATCCTTTCGATTTAACCAAAGTTTGGTCGCATAAAGATTTTCCTTTAATAGATGTCGGCGTGCTGGAACTTAACAGAAATCCCGAAAACTACTTTGCAGATGTTGAGCAGGCGGCTTTTAATCCTGCGAATATTATCCCCGGAATAGGTTTTTCACCCGATAAAATGCTTCAGGGAAGACTATTTTCTTACGGAGATGCACAGCGTTATCGTTTAGGCGTAAATCATCATCTTATTCCCGTAAACCAAGCAAAGTGTCCTGTTACAAGTTACCATCGCGACGGACAAATGCGCACCGACGGCAATTTCGGCGCGACAATCGGTTACGAACCCAATAGTTACGACGAATGGCAAGAACAACCGGAATTCAAAGAACCGCCATTGGAATTGGAAGGCGCGGCTGACCATTGGAACCACAGAGAAGACGACGATTATTACACTCAAGCGGGAGATCTTTTCCGTATGATGAGCGAAGAACAACAGCAAGTCCTTTTTGAAAACACAGCAAGAAATATGGGAGATGCACCAAAAGAAATAAAAATCAGACATATAAAAAATTGCTTTAAAGCCGACAAAGCTTACGGCGAAGGCGTAGCCAAAGCGGCGGGAATCGAAATGTCGGAAATAAATATTTAACCATTAAAAAGAGATATTATAAAACAAAAAAGTATAGAATTATTAAATAAGGCAGTTGCTGATGAATTGGTTGCAGTATATCAATATATGTGTTCCATTTCAATATTGGTCAACTATATCTAAGCATTTTGGGTTTAGGGCTATTAAAGCAATAATAACTACTAATAACGAATATTAGATTTTGCAAATAGTGATAATAATGGAGGTGATAGTAAGTAATAAACATAAAGCAAATTGACTTAATCAAAACAACCATGGAGGTATACAATGAAAGCAATTAATTTTCTTCGTGATTTTGCTATTACTTTTGTTATAGTATTTGTTGTTATCGTTATTGTAAGCTATATCTATAGTCTAATAGTGCACGGTGCAGGTTCTGTTGATTGGGAAACATCAATTAGGTTTGCTATTATTTTAGGAATTATATTTCCTACGATTAGCATAATTGAGAAACGAAAAAAATAATAACATGAATATAATATGGTTAATGCCTAAATTGTTAAGCATAAGGAAAACGTATAGCCAAATTATTCAAATGAACTGACATCTTTTCAACATGGTGATTAAAGATATGAGAAAAATCTATAAGCTAATATTTATTCTGTCAATAATTCTAATTAGCTGCACAAATGAAAAAGAATTATTCGTAAGTTTTTCTAATCCTGAAATTGAATATTGGGGAAGGATAGACACTTCAAGCAATGAATTTGCCGAAATATATTGGTCAGGTACTTCGATAAAGATGAATTTTGAAGGAGAGTCAGTTCATGCTCTGTTAAAAGATGCATCCGGAGATAATTATTTCAATATAATAATTGATAATGATAGCATCAGGATTTTGAGACCGGATACAATTAAGCAATACTATCAATTAGCCTCGCATTTACGAAAAGGAAAACATTCAATTGAGATATTTAAAAGAACCGAATGGAATAGAGGTAAAACTGAATTTTTCGGTTTCAAAATTGAAGGCATGGCTAAAGTGCTGCCAAAATCGGATCCACGAAAAAGAAAAATAGAATTCTATGGTAACTCGATAACAGCAGGTTATGCTATTGAAGATACTTCCGGGAAAGATTTACCGGACAGCATTTTTACCAACAATTATTTAAGTTATGCCGCCGTTACTGCAAGACATTATGATGCCGAATATCAATGCATTTGTAGAAGCGGTATTGGAATAATGATCAGCTGGTTTCCTTTAACAATGCCCGAAATGTATGATAGACTGGTACCAACCGACTCTACAAGCAAATGGGATTTTTCCATTTACACTCCTGATATTGTTGTAATTAATTTACTACAGAATGATTCATGGTTGGTCAATATGCCTGAAAGGAATGAATTCAAAACGAACTTTGGCAAGAAACCCCCAAGTGATGAATATATTATAAATGCATACCAACAATTTGTAGCCAAGATAAGAGAACATTATCCCAAGGCAAAAATTATATGTGCGCTTGGAAGTATGGATGCCACCAGAAAAGGATCAAAATGGCCGGGCTATATTGAAAAAGCGGTTGTCAACTTGCATGATAAAAATATTTACACTCATTTTTTTCCTTATAAAGGAACTCCGGGACATCCTTCGGTAAAGGAACATCAAGAAATGGCTAACAGCTTAATTAAATTTATTGATGAAAATATAGATTGGTAATCAGAAAACATGTTGTATAAAACAATAACCGTTGAATTGTAAAATTAATAAAAACATAGATCATTTTGTGGTTTATAAAACATTCATAAATCTTCAAGATATACATAGAGATGAACAAACAAATGAAAAAATATATTTTAATATTGCTACTACTCTTCGTTGTTTCTTGTACTAAAGAAAAACAAGAACCTTTCTCCTTTGTACAATTATGTGACACTCAACTGGGTTTTGGGGGATATGAGCATGATGTAAAATCATTAAAAATTGCCGTAAAACAGATAAATGCTCTTAATCCGGATTTCGTTGTTATATGCGGTGATCTTGTGAATAATAAGAACGATAGTTCATATGCTGATTTTAAGGAAATTATTGAAGATCTCAAAATGCCTGTATATAATGCTCCGGGTAACCATGATGTAGGAAATATTCCAACTGATACATCTCTTAGTTACTATAGAAAAACTATCGGTAAAGATTATTATGAGTTCCAACATAATGGATATTCATTTATAGTTGTGAACACTCAATTGTGGAAAATTAATTTGAAGAACGAATCTGAAAAGTTTAATAATTGGTTTGAAGAAACGCTTAAAGATAAAAAAGATAAAGGTTATTCTGTCTTTATAATCGGACACTATCCTTTGTATGTAGATTCTCTAGAGGAGGATGAATCATATCACAATTTACCTCTAACAAAAAGGAAAGAGATATTGACCTTGTTTAAGCAAAATGATGTAGTGGCTTATTTAACAGGTCATACACATAAAACCGTGATCAATAATTATAATAATACTCAATTGGTGACCGGGGCTACTACCAGCAGAAATTTTGATGAAACTCCGTTAGGATATAGAATCTGGGAAGTTTCTTCCGATAGTGTAAAAAACAATTTTGATTCTTTACAATTTCCCACAACCCAATGAAACATATATGGATATAAAAACCTTGTAAAAAAAACACAGCATTATAGACCTTCCATTGTATTTAAAAAACCTTAATAACAAAGTTGGAACAGTATTTGTAAAACTATAACAGTTTTTACAAAATGAATAATGAATAAATTGGAAAAAGGGGTAAAATAAATGAAGTTCAAAAAAGTATTTTCAACATTATGCTGCTGATACTTCCGGTATCGGTAATATTTTCATAGTCAAACATTATGAGCCCCTACTCAAAAGTGTAGCCGTCATTAAAATTTAATGGCGGCTACACGAACGAAAAACCTCAACAAAATTAACCGCAAAAACTATTTTAAGACAATTGGCTTGTTATCAGCAACAAACTGTATGTTAATTCCGCTCTTTCTAAATCCAAATTCCGAGAAGGAAATATCAAAATTATTCTGCTCAATAATTTTACCACTTGAGTTTAATCTTAGTATTGTTGGATTGTTATAAACCCATTTTCCATTCTGTAATTTTAGAGGGCTTGCCACTACAGCAATTATTATTTCGTTTACCGCTGTAACATCAAGGAATAATTTGTTGTTTGTTGCTTTATTTAAAAAGTTAATATTCATATCTTCAGTGTTGATAGAGAGCAAAGACCTGTTTGAAAATGCGACGAATCGGTTATTATCCGTAAAACAACCTTTTTCAAAATTTGCGCTGTAGCTTTTTATCAGTTGCCCATCTTCGTTTATTAAAGAGATTTCCTTATTTGGTTCACCTCTGTTGTTCCATTTAACAAATGAAATATAAATTTGATCAAGCGCTTCGGAATATGCAACACCGTTTATATTCGTTTGGTTAAGCTTAAAGCTCTTTTCAAGTGTTCCGTCTGAACTATATTTTTGAAGAGTCGAGTTATCTTTATTTCCTTCTCTGAAAATAACAAGCAAAGAATTATTATCCACAACCGTTCGTATATTTCTCTCATATTCAAAACCGAGTGATTCGCTTAGCTTTGTTTCTTTAATCTTAATTCCGGCATTATTAAAAAAAGCGAGTGTACCGTAAAATGATTTTATCAGAACCGAGCTTCCATTGTCAAAAACCTCAATGCCGGAATATGGAATATCATAATCTGTCTTGTTAGAGATTTTGTATAATAGTTTATTGTTTGCCGTCTTTATCGAGTA
>JAADIB010000180.1 GCA_013151565.1 Chlorobiota bacterium | reverse complement strand
TACAATAAATTATCACTTATTTAATTCCAAATAATGTGTATTTTTACAAGTTAATTTTAAAATTGTAAAAAACACACCATGGATTATTTAATCAGTATAGCAATAGGAATTCTTATTGGGATATTTCCAAGTCATTTTTTGTTTGAGAAATTGTTTCCTTCAGACAAACCCGAAAAAAATCGTCTGCAAATTCTGATCCCTTTTCTGCTTGATATAATCAAAGGGTTATTTATTGTTTTTTTGGCAAAACATTTATTGAATTTTGATTTTCTCAACATAATGCTTTCATTGATAGTCGGTACTTTATTTCATTCGGTTTTTCAAGAATTTAAATTCCAAATAAGAGAAGGACAAACAGTTGCCTTAGCCGGACTCTTCCTTTTTATTCCCATAATAGTTTTAATATGGATTATAATCTGGTTAATATCATTTGCATATAAGAGAAACAAGGAATTTAGTTTAACATCTGCGACAGTTCTAACTGGGTTACTGGGTGTTACTTCATCCCGAATCTTTAATAATGAATATTGGTATTCAAATCCACTAGCACATTCAAACAATGAATTTAAAATTTTAATTGGAATACTTTTTACTTTAATTCTTACTTCCCAAATTGATAAAATTAAAGCTTACTATTTTAAAGATAAATCAAAAGGATAGTTAAATGAAATATTTTAAGATCATATTCATCAATGCAGTTGTGACAATCTTAATTTTATTAGCATTTTTCTTTTTAACAAAAGAAAAACCTACAACAGTTCAGAAAAAATCAAATGTATTACTGCAAAAGCAGAACGAACCTAAAATTAAGACCGTTTCAGCGGATCAAAAAGTCCAGGCTCAGCAAAGTATTGAAAATTCAAGACGAACAATAATTACCGAAACAGTGAAAAAAGTAAGTCCTGCAGTTGTGGGTATTACAGTTAAAGAGGTTAGACAAGTTGCATATCGAACTCCGTTTGGAGATGATCCGTTTTTTAGAAGGTTCTTTGGTGATCAGGTATTTAATAAAGAATTTACAGGGCTCGGCTCCGGTTCTATAATCTCCCCCGATGGATATATTCTGACAAACGATCATGTTGCCGGGTCGGCAGATGAAATAACAGTGACTCTTTCTAATGGTAAACATTACTCTGCAAAAAGAATTGGAACGGATATCACTACTGATATTTGTCTGCTGAAAATTGATGCGAAGGATCTGCCTTACATCCCATTTGGAAACTCGGATGATATTTTAATAGGAGAATGGGTAATCGCATTAGGGAATCCATTTGGTTTGTTCGAAATATCAGATAAAGCTTCTGTAACCGTCGGTGTAATAAGTGCAACAGGAATGAATCTTACTCCAGTTGATAATAGATATTACTTGGAGATGATTCAAACTGATGCCTCGATCAATCAAGGAAATTCAGGCGGTCCGCTAGTAAACAGTATCGGTCAGCTTATTGGAATGAACACTTTGATCTTTACTGCTGAAGGATCTAACGGAAACGTTGGTATTGGTTTCGCGATTCCGGTTAATAAACTTCAGAAAGTCATTAAGGAATTAAAAAAGAACGGTATGTTTGAAAGAAACTTTTGGACTGGACTACGTATTCATTCCATCGATGAAGGTATTGCAAAATATTATAAACTTGACGACACCAAGGGTGTTATAATTACTGATATAGTTAAGAATTCCCCGGCAAGTAAGGCGGGTCTTCAAGTTGGAGATATCATTAGAGAAGTTGATGGATCTAAAATAAATAATTATGAAACACTAAAAGGGGTATTACAAAATTATAAGACAGGCGAAACAATTAGTTTAACAGTTTTAAGAAATAACGAATATATAAACATTAAAATGAATTTAGAGAGAAGACCATGATTGAAAGATATACCCGCCCCGAGATGGGAAAAATTTGGGAAGAAGAATTTAAATATTCCACTTGGCTAAAGATAGAAATTCTTGCTTGCGAAGCAAGAGCAAAGTTAGGCGAAATTCCAATGGAAGATGTTGAAGTCATTAAAGAAAAAGCTAACTTTAATGTTAAAAGGATATTAGAGATTGAAGAAGAAACTAAGCATGATGTGATTGCATTTTTAACTAATGTTGCAGAATATGTTGGTCCGGTATCACGACATATTCACTACGGGATGACTTCTTCCGATATCCTCGATACAACTCTATCCTATCAGATGAAAAGTGCAGGCAACATCTTATTGGATCAGCTGTTAAAGTTGAAGGAAGTATTAAAGGAAAGAGCATATGAACATAAGAACACAGTTTGTGTTGGACGTAGTCATGGTATTCACGCAGAGCCGACAACCATAGGATTAAAGTTTGCCCTTTGGCATGATGAAATTAAAAGAAACATCAAACGACTTGAGAATGCAATCCAAACGATAAGTGTAGGACAGATTTCCGGAGCAGTAGGAACTTTTGAACATTTATCTCCAAAAGTGGAGGAATATGTTTGCGAACAGATGGGATTGACCCCGGCACCTGTTACTACTCAAATTATTCAACGTGATAGACACGCAGAGTTTTTAACCACGTTAGCCATTGTTGGAGCAACTCTGGAGAAGATCTCGGTAGAGATTCGTCATCTGCAGAGAACAGAAGTTTTAGAAGCTGAAGAATATTTTTCAAAAGGTCAAAAAGGATCTTCGGCAATGCCGCATAAAAGGAATCCTATTGTAAGTGAACGTATAACTGGTATTGCCCGTTTATTACGCGGTAATTCGATGGCTGCTTTGGAAAATGTAGCACTCTGGCACGAACGGGATATTTCACATTCTTCTGTTGAACGTGTAATTGTTCCGGATAGTACGATCATATTGAATTATGCGTTACATCTTATGATAAAACTGATCAAGAATCTGATCGTTTATCCAGAGAATAGTATTAAAAATTTGAATATTACGCGCGGACTTGTTTTTTCGCAAACTGTTTTACTTGCTTTGATTAATAAAGGTTTAACCAGAGAGGATGCTTACAAATTAGTTCAAACAAGCGCTATGGAAGTATGGAGGGATCAAAATAAAACCATGAAAGATGAGCTAATCAATTCTGAAGAAGTTTCTAAATATTTGAACAAAGCTGAGATAGAAGAAATATTTAGTTCTAATAAAATGCTGGATAATGTTGACTATATTTTTAAGAGAACATTTGATTAAATGAAGGCTTTGCATAACCTATAATCGGTTATTGCAAACCTCGATTCTTTTCATCGGGGTGTGGCAATCTCTCATATTTTGGAAGATTGCTTCGGGGAATAACCCCTTCACAATGACGCTAGATGGTTTGTTTTGGAGGTTATGTAAAGGCTTCTAAATAATTATATTTGGATCGATGTCCTTTTTAGAAGTTCTTTCAAAAGTATTATTTATAAATAAATTCAGCATTACAGTATTTGAGTTTTCGAATAGCATAACAATTTATATCTATTAATACGACTTTTATATTTTAGTGAATTGATATGCATTTTCATTATATCATTTCTGTTAATTATCAAACAGTTCCACAAATAAATAATTCATAAGTTCTGATACTTTTTTCTTTAATTTAAGGTCTTGACTAATAATGTAAATTTGAATAAATTAGCACTCGTTAAAAGAGAGTGCTAATAATATTTCAATATTGTTTGAATCTATTGCACTCTCTATTTCATCATACACATTAAAATTTTTTAATACATAAAATAACAAATACAATAAACGGAGGTAAAAATGTCATCAAAAATCGTAGAGTATGGTAGTGATGCTAGGAATTCTCTCAAAGGTGGAGTTGATAAACTAGCAAACGCTGTAAAGGTTACATTAGGTCCGAAAGGACGTAATGTTGTAATCGACAAAAAATTTGGTGCACCAACTGTTACTAAAGACGGTGTAACTGTAGCAAAAGAAATTGAATTAGCTGACCCTATTGAAAACATGGGCGCACAAATGGTACGTGAAGTTGCTTCTAAGACAAGTGATGTAGCCGGTGACGGTACAACTACTGCAACTGTTTTAGCTCAAGCTATTTATCGTGAAGGACTGAAGAATGTTACTGCCGGTGCAAACCCGATGGATTTAAAAAGAGGTATTGACTTGGCAATTCGAAAAGTTGTTGATCATCTTCATGAAACTTCGAAAGAAGTTGAAGGCAGAGAAGAGATTGCACAAGTTGGTTCAATTTCGGCAAACAATGATCCTACAATCGGTGAACTTATTGCTGATGCAATGGAGAAAGTTGGTAAAGATGGTGTAATTACCGTTGAAGAAGCAAAAGGAACAGAAACGGAATTAGAAATAGTTGAAGGTATGCAGTTCGATCGCGGATATCTTTCGCCTTACTTCGTAACCGATTCGGAATCAATGGAATCTGTTATGGAAGATCCTCTCATTCTTATCCATGACAAAAAAATCTCAGCAATGAAAGATCTATTACCAATCCTTGAAAAAGTTGCTCAAGCTGGTAAAGGTCTTGTAATCATTACAGAAGATCTTGAAGGTGAAGCTCTTGCAACATTGGTTGTTAATAAATTAAGAGGCACATTAAAAGTTGCAGCAGTTAAAGCTCCAGGCTTCGGCGATAGAAGAAAAGCAATGCTGGAAGATATTGCAATATTGACGAACGGTACTGTTATTTCTGAAGAAAGAGGCTTCAAATTAGAAAATGCAACCATGGAATATTTGGGAAGCGCAAAAAAAGTTGTAATGGACAAAGATATCACAGTTATCGTTGAAGGTGCTGGAAAAACTGAAGATATCAAGAAACGTGTAAACGAAATCAAAGCTCAAATCGAAAACACAACATCTGATTATGATAGAGAAAAACTTCAGGAAAGATTAGCTAAATTAGCTGGCGGTGTTGCCGTTCTTAAGATAGGAGCTTCTACAGAAGTTGAAATGAAAGAGAAAAAAGCACGAGTTGAAGATGCATTACATGCAACCAGAGCGGCTGTTGAAGAAGGTATTGTTGCCGGCGGCGGTGTAGCATTAGTAAGAGCTATTGCTGATTTAGACGATCTCAAAGGTCAAAACGAAGATCAAACCACAGGAATTAAAATAATTCAGCATGCTTTATCAGAACCTTTAAAACAGATTGTTTATAATGCTGGTTTAGAAGGCGCTGTTGTATTAAATAAAGTTCTTGAAGGTAAAGATGATTTCGGGTTCAATGCTGCTACAGAAGTATATGAAAATATGATTTCTGCCGGTGTAATTGATCCTACTAAAGTAACAAGAACAGCGCTTCAAAATGCTGCATCAGTATCAGCATTATTGTTGACTACCGAAGCAGTTGTTTTTGAAAAACCAGAAGATGAGAAAGCACTTCCTATGCCTCCGGGAGGAATGGACGGAATGGGTGGTATGGGCGGAATGTATTAATCTGAAGCCTAAAATTCTTTGCAGTACAAAAAAAGAAAAAGGTAGTCGTAATCGGCTACCTTTTTTCTTTTAACTTCTCTTTAAAATATTTAATTGTTTTCAGCAATCCCTCTTCCCTACTGATAACAGGTTCCCAGCCTAGCTGGGTTTTTGCTTTTGAAATATCCGGTTGTCTAATTTGAGGATCATCCTCTGGGATCGGTTTATAAACTATCTCGCTTTTTGAATTTGTGAATACGATAACTTCTTCTGCAAATTGCTTAATTGTTATCTCGGATGGATTTCCAATGTTTATGTTTTTTTTGATATCTGATAATAAGAGTTTGTAAATCCCGTTAATTAAATCCGATACGAAACAGAAACTTCGAGTTTGTGATCCATCGCCGAACACAGTTAAACCCTTATCCGTCAACGCTTGAGAAACAAACGTAGGCAGCGCTCTGCCGTCATCTATGCGCATACGGGTAGGTATTATTGAATATCCTAACCTAACAATCCTCGCTTCGATATGCCATAGTAATTGCTTAGGCAAATCGTTTTGCTTCATCATAAACTCCCCTAGGACCAATGGGATTGACATTTCCCCAATATTCTTCCGGTTGAGGATGGATCTCCGGATCGCCATATACTTAGGAAGTTGATGCAGAAATACGGCTTTTTTTTCTTTAACTAATCCCAAAGCTTTGTGAGTGCCCAACGATTCAACTTTCAATGTCTGTATCGGTAGTTTTAGATAATCTATGGGGTTTGATGGTGAAGCAAAATGCAGAACGTAAAACTTTACCAAGCACATGAATAAAGTTAGTTACATCATGCTTTATAAATTTAAACTTCGGATTTTCAATGAGGTGTTCTATGTTATCCAACGTACCAGTTAATAAATTATCGATGCAAATAACCTTAATATTTTCTTGGATCAATTTATCGCAAAGATATGATCCGAGGAAACCGGTGCCTCAAGTAATTACAACTGTTTTATCACTCATATAAGTTGGAGTAATGTTTATGTTTTTTTACTAAAAAACTTTTTCTTCTTCACATCTTTATTATGCGAGTAATAATAATAGTATTTATAATACGAGCCATAACCACTTCTGAAGGTAAACTTATTCAGCACAACACCGATAAATGAATCCGAATCCTGCTGTAACAATTCAACTGATTTTTTCAACAATTCTATTTCAGTTTCACCAGAAGCAGCTACTAATATTGTTGAATCTGCAATTCTTGATAAAATCTCTGAATCTGTAACCGCAATTATCGGTGGGGAATCTAAAACAATAAGGTCATATCTTTCCTTCAACCTTGATAATAGTGCAAGCATCTGATCAGAACTAAGTATTTCGGATGGATTTGGTGGAATAGTTCCTGAAGTAATAAAATCCAAATTAGCTATTTTAGACTTATGTATTATTGATTCAAAATCAGTCTGACCAATAAAATAGTCAGTAAAGCCCGGGAACCTTTGTGCTTTGAACACAGTGTGCATTCTTGGTTTACGAAGATCACAATCAACGATAATTGTTCTTTTATTATTCTGCGCAAAACTACCTGCAACGTTTACTGCTATTGTTGTTTTTCCTTCTTGCGGAATAGATGAAGTTATATGAAGCACATTAACACCATTATTAGCCATTTTAGAAAAATGGATTCGTGTTCTCAGAACTCTAAAAGCTTCACTATAAATCGAATCTGATTTTTCGGCAATAATAAATTCGAATTCTTTGTTTTTTTCAATTCCTTCAATTCTTGGGATCCATGTAAGCACTTTGATATTTTCTTTCTGAATATCTTCCGGAGTTTTAACCGTATTATTAAAATAATTTCTAATAAAAGCGAAACCAAATCCAAGACCAAAACCTAATATCAATCCTATAACTACAATGAGCTTTCTATTCGGTTTCGAAGGTTCTACTGGTCTCTGAGCTTCATCAATAATCAATACATTACCCGGAGTTGACTGCTCACTTATCAATGCCTCCTGATACTTTTCTTCAATTAAGAGATAAAGTTTTTCATAAGCATTCAATTCACGCTGATACCTGGCAAAACCGATCGTCTGATCAGGAAGTTCATTAAATTTAGCTTCATAGTTATCTATTATCTTATTAAGATTTTGATATGTTGCTTGCAGAGATTTATATCTAACTTCTTCTGTCAGAAGTTTAAGAGAAAGTTCTTTAAGTTCTGCCGGTGAAGCTGCAAAAATACTTTCTTTATAAATTTTCAACTGCTGATCTAGCTGTTTGCGTAAGTCTCTAATTGTCCTATTCTTATTTACAAGCAGTTCTTTTCTTGTGGCGCTCATCGAAGTATCAGACATAGCAACATCTCGCTCCATTTCTAACCTTGCAATTCCTTCTTGTAGAGCTTTCATCCTTGGTTCGGTAGCATAATTTTCAATATACTTACTAATACTTGAATTCTGCTTGTTTATTTCTTCCTTATATTGTTTTATGTTTTCTTCTGCTTGAGAAAGTTCAATAGAAGTTGCATCCCTCTGTGCTTCAAATGTAGAAAGTATATCAATCAAAGCTTTTGCCTGATCATCGAGAGCAATAACTCTGCCTTCAACTTGAAACTTTTTCATTTTATCTTCAACAACTAACAACTCCTGATATTTTTTAGTCCTTTGTTTCTGTAAAAATTCAACAACCTTACTTAATTGCTGGCGTGTGTATTTTAAATTTAGTTCTTCATACGATTGTGCATAACAATTTGCTATCATCTGTGCTTCATACGGTACTGGTGACTCAACCGAAATTTCAACAATATCCAAACCTCTTTTCTGCTCAATTTTTACTTTATCAAGCATCTCCATTAAATCATATTTTGATTTCAATTTGGCTCCATTGTCCTCCAGATCAAAGCTGTGGTCTAGTAAAACATAGAAACTGTCAGGGTTATTAATTGACTTAAAAGAATCTATTAATGCCGAAGCAATGATATCCCTTAATCTTCGACTTTTTAATATTTCGATTTCATTAGCTATAAACCTGTCACTTCCAAAATCGGAAAACTCTGGAAGAAGTGGTGAACTTAGTATACCGCCCGCTTGAGGTTTTTGGATTTTTAAAGCAGTAGATGCAGTATAAATATCGCGTGCAGTAAAAGCATAAATTACAGAAACTGCCAATCCAGTAAGCCCAATTAATAAAATTGGAATAATATTAATCTTTATAAGATTGATGTAATCTTTTATTGAATGAGTTTCTTCTTCAAAATTATTATCAAATTCGTTGTCCAAAGCAATTTCCTTTTATTGTGCGGTTACTACTAATAATGTTGTAAGTGAAATTAATGTTGAAACGACCCCCAGCGTTATTGAAATCCAGTCTCTAAGATATAATCTTTGACTTCCGGGAATAACCAGAATATCTCCGGCTACCAGATCCGGAATATATCGTTTTTCAAGTCTTAATTGGTCTTCCCACATAAGGTCATTGTAGTCAAACTGAAATAGTTCATTAGTGCCATCTTCTTTAACACGATAGATACGAAGTTCGTCCAAGTTAGCATCATCCGTAGGTCCACCAGCTAAACTTAGTAAATCAGTAACGGTTGTATTGATAGGGACAAAATATCTTCCAGGGTATTTAACAAATCCCCAAACTGCAACTTTAATATTTACGCCGAGTGGTTCGGAATAATTAAAATACCCGCCGTTATAATTTGATCGACCTGAAAGGTTATCGGCACCGAGTTCATAGTCCTTAACTTGCCCGAAACTTATTGTAGATAATGCCAAGAGGGATGCAAAAATTAAAATGATCTTTTTCATATTCACCAACTGATTATTAATTAATTAAAAATATCGATTTTCAATGAGAGTTTTTTGGCAAAAAGTCCGACGCCAATGGGTCCCAATATTAAGCCCAATATTACAAAGCCTAAATTAATAAAATTACTATAGTTATCAAATCGAAATGCAGGATAGTAATTTTTAACGGCAACCATTAAAAAGTAAAAAAATATGATGCAAATCAATGACGCTACCAATCCGACAAT